>NZ_JACJPA010000004.1:0-4008 GCF_014695845.1 Trichocoleus sp. FACHB-591 | reverse complement strand
CTGATTGCCGAATCTCTCGGTGGCAATGACCACTGGTACGATCGCTCCCTAGCTCGGATTGGCGGATTGATTTACTACTGGGTGATTGTTTTGGTGTATATCCTCAATCCTCGCGCTGCTTACCACTTCATGCAGCAAGTTGAAGAGCACGCCTACCACACCTACGACCTGTTTCTCCAAGAGCACGGCGAAGCGCTCAAACAAATGCCTGCGCCAGAAGTCGCCATCAACTACTACCGCGATGGCGACTTGTATATGTTTGACGAATTCCAAACGACGCATCCTGAGGCATTTCGTCGCCCTCAAATTGAGAATCTTTATGATGTCTTCGTTGCCGTTCGCGAAGACGAATTAGAACACGTCAAAACGATGATTGCCTGCCAACAACCTAATGCACAAGATACATTCCAAAGCCCACACACTGAAAATCGCCCTGCCTTGCCAGAGTTGGTGAGAGCCGCGATCGCTGCGAAAACCGTACAAATTGTGCAAGCAGCAGAAAAAGAACCTGCTTAAGTGTAGTCAAGCAATTGCTGAAAAGGATTAGAAGAAATATGGCGACTTTATTTGAAAAACTTGGTGGTGCCGCTGCTGTTGACCTAGCGGTTGACAAATTCTATGCGCGAGTCTTGCAGGATGAGCGTATCAAGCACTTCTTTGCCAATGTCGATATGGTGAAACAACGGGCACACCAAAAGGCTTTTCTGACTTATGCCTTTGGTGGAACTGATAAATATGATGGTCGTTACATGCGCAAAGCTCACAAGGAGTTGGTAGAAAAGCAAGGTCTAAACAGCGAACACTTTGATGCCGTTGCAGAAAATTTGATGGCAACGCTAAAGGAGATGGGAGTTTCTCAAGATCTATTGGCAGAAGTCGCTGCGATCGCGACTGCCCCCCAACACCGAAAAGATGTCTTAAACCAGTAAGACTGATAGCTTGGCTTAAGTTCTGCCTCAGGGAGCGATCGCCTGCTCAGCAAGGTTAGCGTTGTGGAGTCACCGATTCAGAAGTAGACCTTGAGGCAGTTAGTCCTATTCACCTGTGCAGCAATCGCCACCTTAGCTCTAACCAGCTGTGGCTTTAGTCAGAAGACAATAGAGTCCAAGCTCGCCTCGATTGACACTCAGCCCAGTGCCGAGAAGCAATACGCTGCCTTGCTAGACGAGCTTGATTCAAAGTGCCAAGAGGACGGGCAGGCGATCGCTGACCTAACGGTGAGAGCTGTAGAGCTCGTTAAGCAAGCAGACAAAGAGGCGAACAACCTGCAAATGGGACCAGCAGGCGCATTTGAACAGAAAGTTACGGTTTTGAATGAGGGGCTGAGCTGTTGAATGAGGGGCCAAGAAGTGAAAGATGAGCTGGAAAGCTTAAACTGGACTGGGTTTTGGAACATCTATCGCAGCAAGGTTCCGAATCAGAATGATTGCGATGCACAGCAAGATGGCATCTACTCAGACAGTTTTAGAAGGGTTCAGCGATCGAGTCCTACCGCAGAATCATGGTTTCAGACCATCACTTTTGAGTGATTTGTTGACTAAGTCGGGCAGTCACCTACCCGACTCGTCTTCAAAACTAGACGTGAAAGTTTCCCTTCATCTAGCTCCTCAACAATGCAACGCCCTGACAAGGCATACCTCTTCAAATCACTGCGTGTTTTGTTGTCATGACAATGCCGATGCAGAAGTTGCAGATTGAAATAGAGACTGCTTCCCCCCTGAGAACGGGGTAGAACATGGTCGATTTCCATCTGGTCTTCTGCCTTGAAGTACAGGTCACAGAGCGGGCATTTTCCTGACTGTCGTTTTAATAAGACCGCTACTCGGGTCGGGAGTTCAGGATGTCGTCCCAAGCGTTGACTCCAATAAAGCCAGTCTCCGTCAAAAGGGCTTCTGTCCGCTTTCACCTTGACGTGCCGTTGGATAGCAACCTCTTGGTGATTGATCAGCCGCATCTGGCCTTCAGGGTCGGTCGAGAATTGAGACTGGTGCCAGTATTTGCGAGCTACCCAATTGCGACTCTTGTTCGGGTGCCGTCGGGTAGCCCATCGCCATAGCTTCAAAAACGTCTGCCATTGAGCCTTTCCAAAGGTCTTTTTGCTCACGCCAGTGGCGTAATAGTTTGTCCATCCTCGAATCACGGGGTTGAGTGCCCGGATGAGCACCCTTTGTGGGGCAGCTCTGAGTTGATGGATGATAGACCTGATTTGCTCGAGGTGACGCTTCAAGTTTCCTTGACTGGGGGTGATCAGCGTTTTATGACCCAAGTGGGACTTGGATTGGTGCTTGCCAATCCGGTGTTGCCGGACTGTAAATCCCAGAAAGTCAAATCCCACGTTTCCCTGATACTCTTGCAACGTGTGCGTGTACCGAGTTTTAGCGTCATGTAATGCTAACCCCAGTTCAGATAGCCCCTGAGCGATGACCTGCTGACAAGCTTGAACAACCTCAAGTCGTTCGTGCAAAATGATGAAATCGTCAGCAAAACGAATCAGATGAGCGTTACGGTTCACCTGTTTGATTCGAGTTTCCATCCCATGCAGGGCGATGTTGGCAAGTAATGGGGAGATTACTCCTCCCTGGGGAGTACCCGCTTCTGTTGGAAACCATTGCCCAGATTCCATTACCCCGCCTTTGAGCCACGCTTTTACCTGACGGTAAATGGTGGGTGAGGTGTTGAGCTTGTTCAACAGGGCTTGATGATTGATGCAGTCAAAGCACTTTGAAATATCTGCATCGAGAACATACTTAGGGATGACTCGAATACAGTTAAAGATCGCTTCTATTGCATCATGGGCTGAACGTCCGGGTCGAAACCCATAGCTGTTGGGCTCAAATTTGGCTTCCCATTCGGGTTCCAGAGCGAGCTTCAACAGTGCTTGTCGGGATCGGTCTGCCACGGTGGGAATGCCTAACGGGCGTTTCTCCTCCTTACCCGGTTTGGGAATCCAAACTCGGCGAGTCGGTTGTGCTTTATCTGTAAGCTTCAAGTTCTTAGCCAGCTGTAAGCGCCGTCGAGGGTGGAGTGACGCAATGCCATCTACCCCCGCCGTTCGTTTTCCCTGGTTATCTTGAGTGACTCGTCGGACGGCTAGACATCGGGCGGCCCAGGACGTTAGTAGGAGTCGTTGTAATCTGTGAACTGCCTTAACATCGCCACGGCGAGAGGCTTGATAGATTCGCGTTTGCAGCTTATACACCTGTCGCTCCAGCTTGCGCCAGGGCAACTGGTGCCATTCATACATCGTCTTGGGGGACGTGCTCATGACTTATGTACCGCGACTAACCACTCTATCGTTTGCATCATCGTGCCTACGTCTGCCTATCTCAGTCTTTCAACTGAGCATTTGCTTCTTAGGCAATCCCTCCTGCTACGGTCTTGCGGTGGGCACCTACTCAGACCTATCGACCTTGGTTCTGAGAGAGCCGTAGCAGGTTATCCCGTTCCAGATAACCGTGATTTGAACGTTTAGGAGGATGCTATCCACCGGGTTTATCGGGAGTGCTTACTGATCCTTGGCATGTAGGTCAGCCCCTGATCCTTTGCCGTTTTGGCCCCAGCCTCGTAGCCTCTTGAGCTGGTTCTAGTTAACGATGGCTCCATGCATCTTTGCTTGCGCTCTCCATGCGTTCATGCTCGACGGGATTCCAGGGGAGGCTCCCCAGTTACCGCCTTTTATTCCCGCTTCACCCGTTGATAGCCAGTCGCGAGATGGGGAATACGCTGTCACCCATGCACTTTGGGGGTAGGCCTTGAGTTTTCTAGGATACTGACTCTCACCTACACGGTTATCTAGTTGTCAAGGTACACAGGGTCGTTTTCCTTACCGCTCATCTTTGAGCCTTGTAGCTCATTTCGAGCGAACGGGTCGCACATGCCAACGCTAGTCCACCGAAATTTGATGGCATTGTTTTACGTGGATCTGGGCACAACTCCTGAAAGGCCCGCTGGTCCAACCACCGTCGGGCGTTTTGGTGAAGCGATCGCCATGCGGAAACGGCAATCTTG
>NZ_JACJPA010000039.1:0-6588 GCF_014695845.1 Trichocoleus sp. FACHB-591 | reverse complement strand
TCAGCCTTAGACAAAGCCATTCAAGAGGCATTTGCTCAAGTCTCTCTAGAAGATATTCGCAGCTGGTTTACTCATTGTTGTTACTGTACCTCAGGAGACTAGGAAACGCTCTATGCCAATGGATTTGGTAACGCAGATTGTCCAATTCTTCCTGAATGATTTCATCTAAAAGTGGTGCTTGGATAATCAAACGAGTAATGAGGCAGTTTGCAAGCGTTCTCAGTTCTTCAGAGGTGATTGGAATATTTTGCGAGTCCACGGCTTGCTTCTGGAGGTAGGTCAGCAACCGTTGGGCTTCTCTTAATTTTGGATCGTGCATAGTTTTGCTTGGATTAGTAAACATTACGAAGGAAAAGCATTGATATTTGTTGAATTGATGTGGAAATTTGAATTTAACTACTAGCTGTCTTTGGCAAGTTAAAACAGATCGGTTGGCTGGCAGATAATTGCTAGATAAAGTGTTGTCGCGATCGCTCGATAATCACGCGGGTCAGCAAGGTTCGTAAACTTGTGTTTTACGGTCTCATAGCTAAAGTTGAGTAAGTCCGCGTGATCGTACAGCTTTGCTAGAGGCGTTTGTTTTTTATCTGTTTTCTAGGTTGAAAGAACAGCTTCAGGTAGCTTAGGCAGGGATGACTCCGTAACAGGCTGTACTTCCAATGTAGAATCTCAGAGTATCGGCTTTGCGGGGAAAGCCTGAAGCACAATATTGTGTTTTCTATTCCTGTATTTACTGCTGTCTGCGGGAATGCGTTGTACTTTGCGCCTTCGCTGAGGAGAGCTAATTCTTCAGCTTCGAGATCGAACGACTTCTGAATTTTCTAGCCTCCTACATCTTTGAACAGAACAGACCTCGCATCCCTGCTCTGCTTGATGCTTGTATTAAATTCGACTGTTACCCTAACCGGTGTAATAACTTTTGCCATTAGGAGCAATCTTGCTGGAAGAGTGAAGAGAGCCAGGCTTGCTATCCGATCTCGGCAAGGTACTAGATGGGAGTTTGAGCTTTACCCAAAGTGCATTGGGTAACAGTTTCTGAATTACCCAATGCACTTTGGGTAAGAGAATTATTGGAGAGCCGAAAGTTGAGACAACAAAAATACGTAAACTGGGATAGTCATGAGGCCTGTCCCCAAGGCTCTAGAACTCACCGAACTGGTCTTGGTATTCTGGGTTACCGTCCATCCAACCAAAGGCGAATTGTTTTCGAGGACTATAATTCTGAATTTTTTTGGTTTTGGGATCAGCAGGTAGCTCCTTAACTCCGGCTACATATCCTTCCAGATATGTTTCATCGTTATACTCTGGCAGTCTGCCAAAAGCAGCAGCAATTTTGCCTTCCAGGAAATGTTCATATAAAGCTTCCTGAGTGCGTTCGTTACGTTCATCCACTAGGCAATCGTCAATAAAAGCCATAATTAAATTGCTCCGTTGTGAGTTGGATACCCGCTTTGGTTGGCGTTAGGCGGGTGCCTTTGATTGGTAGAAATAAGAAATTTTATCGGTGGCGCTACGCTCTAGACTTCAGACTTCGGCACCCTTGCCCTGTCGGCAGCCTTCATGGTGCTCCATTTCCTATCCCTCACATTTCTATAATAACCTGGTTAATGTAGAAATAACTAGTTTATCAAGAGCATTAATACAACTTAAAAAACCCATAACTTAGTAAGGATGGGTTTTAGGGATTGCTGGACTAGATTTTATTGGTCGATTGGTTCATATAGCTCTTGCTTACGGCTTACGATCAGTTCGCCTCTGCCGATCTGCTCAACTAGTTCAGAAGCTGATATTCCTAAACCCTGAGCCACTTCCTTAAATCCTTCCCATCCGTCTGTCGTAGCTCGAACAAACCGATCTTTCTTCGGTTCTCCATGTAGAGGTTGTCTCCCCTCTCGGTTAAGGTTCTTCTGGGATTTGGGATTGTGTCCACGGGAATAGCTATTGTCTGGGGGGGTGTTATCAATCACGGAAAAAAGTATCTCAGTAGTCCTGCAACTTTAAGCCCAAGCAGCCAGGTATTGATGGCTCCTCTAGATTCGAAAGGTTGATCGTGTTGTATTAGTTCAACACTAGCCTACCTACTGTCGGTAAAGTGATAACGAGACAAGTGAGCATGTGACAAATGAATTATTAGCTGCCCAATCTTCGTTACATTTCAATTTCAACCCTGGCGATCGCTCCTTAGGGCACGCTGAGACAGAAAAGATTGGAAAACGTAATTTTAGTGCAATCTGCCCATCTCCTACCCAATTTCTGATTTACCCAAAGCGGATTAAGTAAACTTTAAAGAATTTTACCCAATGCGCTTTGGGTAAAATCAGTAAGTACATTTTTCAGCAGTATGATAAAAACACTCAAGCATGAAGCGTATGCAAACCCCACAGATTATTGCTTTTGTGAATCAGAAAGGTGGTGTGGGCAAATCAACGGGTGCTGTCCATGCCGCCGATCGCTTTGCTCGCAAGGGGAAATCAGTCATTCTAGTTGATGCTGATGCCCAACAAAGTAGCTCTCAATGGATAGCGGAACTAAAGGAAACTTCCCCCAACCTTAAGCTGTCGTCACTGGCGATTATTAATCCGGAAGATTTGTTTGATAAGCTGCATAGGCTAACCCAGGAATGTGATCTGGTGGTTGTTGATGGCCCAGCGAAGTCGAATGAGATTACTAAAGCAATTCTAGCAAGGTGTCATCTGGCGCTAATTCCTTGTCGGGAGTCGATCGTGGAGCTAAGAAGCTCTGGAGATATCTTAAGATTAATTCGGCAAGTCCGAGAGTTAAGGGGAGATCTGCCAAAAGCGGCTATCTATATGACTCAAGTTAAGAGTAATACTGTTCTTCTCAAAGAAGCTCAAGAGGCACTTAAAGATGAACCTGATATTCCTTTGATGAAAACGATCATTTATGATCGCCAGGTTTTCAAGGATGCCCCTGGACAGGCAAACACTGTTTTTGGAATGACAGGCAAGCCAGCTAAAGATGCCGCGAAATTGTACGAATCGTTGTTTACAGAAGCACTAAAGATTTTCAATGGTAAGTAAAGGTAGGAGAACGCTAAAGCAAGCGTATAAAGAGAACCCTTCTCCAGGGCTAGAGAGCTTTGTTTTTGGAGATAATACAGATACTTCAACTCCGCCATCGCAAAGTCAACCACTTCATGATTCTGAAGCAGCAGAGTTTGGCAGCGAAATTATTGTTCCCATTGCCAAAATTCACAAGACATTTTCCTTCACTCCCGATCGCAAGCCTGTTCGCTACTACTACGACCAAAATGAATTAAAGGAATGGGCAGAGACAGACCTCAAACCCAATGGGGTACGTACTGCTCTATGGACTCGCCCAATACCTAATAAGCCTAGTGAGTACGAACTAGTTGCAGGACTGCGGCGATTAACAGGTTGTGAATTGGTTGGAATTACAGATATTCCTATCAAAGTTTTTAATTGGAACAATGACGAAGCATACGCTGCTGCATTTGATGAAAATGATAGGCGACGCGACTTCTCCAAATTAGAAGAACTAGACATCACTCTAAATCTTCTCTCAAAGAAACTGGGCATGGAGCGAGAAGAGGTAATTTCGCTCCTCTATAAGATGGACAACCAGGCTAAAGGAAAAATTACCCAAAATGCGTTGGGTAATGAAAATGCAGTAATCGTTGAAGAGTTTTTTACAGCTCGTGGCTTGCTAACTTGGCAGTCATTTGTCGCCACAAGACTACCTTTGCTCAAAAAACCATCTGAAATTCTACAGGCTATTCGATCTTCGCGGATTGACTATACGAAGGCAATCGAAATAGCTAAACTGAAAAATTCTGAAGATCGAATAGTGTTACTAGAAAAGGCTATCAACCAGCGATTATCTCTCAACGAAGTCAAACAACAAGTTAAGGCCTTACTTACTCCAACAGAAGAAGCTGTAGAAAATTTCAATACGGACCTAAAAGCGCGGTTTAAGACTGCATTGCGTCAGATGGACAAGGCGAAAGTCTGGACAGATGTAGAGAAAGTAGCCAAGCTTAAAAAGCTTTTAGAGCAGATAGAGCAATTGGCAATTTGACTAAAGTGGGACTAGTCTTCTAGCGAATGATGAATAGAATCAGTTGCAGTGAGAGGACTTCAGCTTATGCACTGCCTAGATTATCAAAACCAGCAGGTTGTTAAAAACGGCAAGCTGACACTACAAGACGGCACCTCTGTTCAAAAATATCTGTGTAAGACCTGTCGTAAGCAATTTAACGCTCGCACCGAAGGAATGGGCGTGCGAGCTACGGGATGCTCCTCTGGCAAATTCCACTCTACTATCATTCGCTGGGACAATGGTTGAGCCCAACAGACAAGCCAATGGTCTCCCCTCAAAATCAAGCGCAGGCTTTAGGAAGGATAGAGTTGTGTGAGGTCCCTCCGACCAGGCAGCAGAGCTCAGAAAGCTAATGCTCGCAAAACCGATTCTATAATAACGACTATTACATGGGCTGTAACAGCGCTATAGCCGGGAGCCAGACAATATCAAAGGCCGATTGTCGGTTTGTCATCCATTGAGGAGTTCAGCTGATATGGAGCAGGAAAACATGATTGTCCGTCCAGCTCAATGGAGCGATAAAACTGCGGTGTTGAACTTCTGCCAGCACACTTGGCCAGATACAGAAGACTATATCGCGGCTGTGTGGGATCAGTGGATGACAGATTCTTCTGGGCAGATCCTAGTAGCCACGTTGAAAGGCCAGCCAGTTGCCATGACGCGAGTGGTGCAACTGGCAAAACACGAAGGATGGTGGGAGGCCTTACGGGTCGATCCACAGTATCGGGGGCGAGGTCTGGTTCGTCTCTTGGACCCTGAGATCGATCGCTACTTCGAGACTAGGGACATTACCACTGTTCGCTGCTGTGTTGCCACCTGGAACAGGGCTATGCCAGACACTGTCCAGCGACGGGGATATCAACCTGTTGCCTGCTATCTTAAGTATTCTGCAGCGGCGATCGCGGCACCGATGGAGCAACTCAGCCCACTGTACGAAAGTGATTTCGAAGCGGTTTGGCAATGGCTCCAGCAAAGTCATGAATCGTCGCCGCTTTTTGTCTGTCGAGGTGCCAAATGGCAAACGCTCACGCTTGAGCAGTTGCACAAGCGATTAGGCAGTGGGAAAGTTTGGGGGTATTGGCAGAGCCATCAGTTACAGGGCCTGCTAATTCAAAGTCCCTTGGAGAGTGCTGATTCAACCTTATGGGTCGGGTTCATCGGAGGCCCTGTTGATGATCTTCCTGTTGTGTTGAGACAGATGCAGTATTTGGCACACCACCTCCAATACTCCAAAGTCAGCGGTTTCTTTCCTAAGACCAACCCCTTGCTCACGGCGCTAGAGCAAGCAGGCTATGGCGCTGTTGCAGGAGGTGAATTTTGGGTCTATGAGAAGCAGTTCTGATCTCATTTAGCTAAGCTCCAAGGCAATGGCTATCAAGATTCGTCCCAGGCTCCAACATATAGCGTCAACGAAGCATTTCATCCCTACTCATTGGAAGTCGGTATCCACTCCGACACCTGTTGATCATGCTTCAACCGCAATCGCTTTCATAAATTTGCTGCTGTGCTTCAGCAGGGCCATGCCGTAGGGTAATCGCCAATGGCCCACCGAGCTTTAGCAGCGTGATAACTTTGCGAAAAGCTCGCGATCGCTCAGTCGGCGGAACATGCATCCAGACAGCACTTAAAAGAATGAAATCAAATGCCAAACCCAAGCGGTGGAGATTTTGCAAACTTGGGGGGCAATCATCCATCCAGCGAATCTTAGAATCTGGATGGAGGCGCTGTCCTGCTTCTCGCATGGCAGCGGCTGGTTCAACGGCAAGCACTTCGTGCCCCTAAGCTGCTAACCAAGCAGCATCTCGACCACTGTCAGCCCCAATATCGAGCACTAGGCTGGAACGATCCGGGAGCAAGCCCAATAACCAACCATGAACCTCTGATCCTTGAAGGCTTTCATAGTCAGGAATAATAGCTGTCGCATTTTGCTCATACCACTCAACTGAATTCATGACTGGACTGCCCTCAATCAGATCAACTGGCTACAGCCCACGCAGGCCGTGTTTAACGATCTTGATCAAATCACATGCTTTTGAAAAACTTCGAGACTCATTCGTGCAATGGCGATAGAAGACACCCTTCATTTGTTGCTGTAGAGGTCTTTCCAGTCGTAATCGCCCCACCTAGACCAAAGCACGATCGCTCCCTAGCAAGCCCTCAAGTCACATTCACCATTGACGCAGTATTCAAGATTGAGACAGGCGATCGCGGGTCCCATCGTACGGCAGAAACACCCCGGAACATTGGCAGCTAACTCAACGCTCGGTCATGGAACAGAGTTAGTCATTGCCCTTTTGCTACAAGCAGCCGTTGCAGCGTCTTCTAGATAAGATGTGGAATTTTTGAGGTGTCCTAGCGTTAAAGCTTTTTCTCGGAGTTTATACGCTCCATTTAAAAACTTTTAATAGATATTCGCTGGAGAATTTGGGCAGTTTAAGTGAAGCTACTAGGCATCCCGCAACCCACTGCCTCAGTCATTAACTTGATGCGAGCATTGGCAGGGTAATA
>NZ_JACJPA010000038.1:0-53745 GCF_014695845.1 Trichocoleus sp. FACHB-591 | reverse complement strand
GAAGCGGCTTCCCAGATGGGGTAGAAGTGGAGGCCGATCGCATTGGAGGAAGGAACGACAGCACCAGAGATGATGTTGTTGCCGTAGATGAGGGAGCCAGCGACGGGCTCACGGATGCCATCGATATCGACGGGAGGAGCCGCGATGAAGGCGATGATGAAGCAGATGGTGGCGGAGAGCAGGGTGGGGATCATCAGAACGCCGAACCAGCCTACATAGAGGCGGTTGTCGGTGCTGGTGACCCAGTTACAGAACTGCTCCCACAGGTTGGCGCTTTCGCGTCTCTGTAGAGTGGTAGTCATGTCTGGATGAGTGCTTAATGAACTACAAAATGATGCGTGGATGTTTACTCCACTTAAGTCTTAGGTTAGACGATCTATTTAATTTTGTAAAGCAGTTTATGAGTATTAATCGCCAAATATTTAACTTTTATTTACAAATACCTCCGTTTGCTTTACAAATCATCTTTTAGCGATCGCTGGGGAAAAGATCCAGCTTTAAGTTGGCAACTGCTTGCTTCAGGTCTAAAGCTAAGTAACGATCTACTGGTTGATAAGTCCAGTACAGAAGGCTTTGAGGTGCTTGACAAGTCTTATGAAATCCGATCGCTGGCTGTAACTCTTCGTAAATAGGATGAATCGCAAGTGCGTAAATGTCGCATAAGTTGGGGAAGTCTTCCTGCATAGCCACTAAGGTCTGCCGACCATCCTCCAAGAATTGGTACATCTGTTGCCGCTGCATGTAAGGCGGATCAATCATCCAGGAGCGGACAAAAATAGAGGTGCAGTCTGGATCTCCTGGAGTAGCGATCTTAAATGGGTCAACTTCAGTGCTGGTTGTGAGGTAAAGGCTCTTAGTGGGTGGTAGGAAAAAATTAACTTCAGATTCACTCGCAACGGGAAATAGGATGTTAATCCCAACGGCAGTCAAGTTGTCACATCGACGCAGCACCCGCATCCCCTTGGGATATTGTTGAGCCCAACACCGCAAAATTTTGGCAATTTTCTGAGGCGCGATCGCGGAAGGGTCTTTGTCCATCCAGGAGTAGTTACGCGCCAATAAGTTGGCAATAGGAATCGTATCGGTTCTGGGGTTAAAGGCGTCTGGTAAAACCTCGGGCAAGCTTGGGTCTTTTGGTGGAGGAGGTGATGGTAAGGGCCGAATGCCAATGCAGATGGTGTGACCATCAAACTTTTTTTCGATCAGACCTAAAGCTGCTAGGCGATCGATCATCATGCCAGCCGCGCGATCGCTCCCTCGTTCTGTTTTGCTGTAAAACAGTTCAGCTGCCTCACGGTGAGTGCAAGGTACTAGCCCTTCTAAACTCCCTAAGTCAGTTAAGGAAGCTTTAGGCATCTGCCCCAACTGAAATTGTTGTTTGAGAAATAGGTAAGCCCATAACTGCACCAAGCACTCAGCCCGTCGCTTTGTTAACCCAACTCGACCGATTCCCATCCATTGGGAAACATAATGTTGCTGCTGTTGTACCGGAAACCATTGGTCTAATAATTCAGGTTTTAGGGAGGAGACAGTTTTGTCTACACTGCGTCCCTCAGCGATCAGCTTAGAGCGGCTATCAAAGTTAATCATTCAGCAATACCTGAGTCGGCAGAGTTTTAAAGGATTCGGCGCTGGCAGGATAGGGCTTAAACAAAAGAGCACCCTAACGAGTGAGTCCTGGAAAAGCAATTCAGTTGAAAATCTAGACTACAGGAAAGCCAAAAAAGGTTTAGTAGTTACTTCCTGCGCTTAGGGGATAACAGCTCAAGGTTTCCCTAGGCGCTGTTATAGCTGAGGTAAGCCGCTGGCAAATCTAGTGCGGCTCCAATCTTTTTGCTTAATTGACACTATTATTCCGCAATTTCTCTATCGAGAAAGGAATTGTAACGGAAAACTTCACCTCACTTCACCCTGGTTCACCTCACTTCAGCGTGGTTAGTTGCACTTCAGGATTCTAGTGCTGCCTACTAGCTGCTCATTGCATGTTCATTCTTAGAGCACGCAGAATAGCGGCATGATTTGAGGCACACTTCCATGACAGCCCGTCTACTTTCTAATCCCGTAGAGGCTCAATTCCTCAAGACTGCATCGCTCAATCATTACTTCCTCAACAGCCAAATCTTCACCAGACGCACCTTCAAATCCCATATGGAGCGAAGAGATGAAGTGCCTACAGCTAGCACATCGGTTTTGGAGATGCTCTGGAGTACTCTGTTGGAAGCTTTGCCTCAAGGAGTAGTGGTGCTCTCTCGTAATATGCAGCCACTTTATCTAAACGAGAGAGCTAATCATCTGTGCCAACTTCTAGCTTCAGGCGATCGCCAACCTGCTAGCCCACCGTTAGTGATCTCAGAAATTGGCCACCGCTTGTTAAAAAATGCTAGTTCTACCAAGCAACCTCTCGTTGTCGAACGCCAAACTCCTCAGGGGCATCTGATTCGCATCCGAGCTAGCTGGCTACAAGTGAACCCGACTGATGGCGTTGCCAGTTCAGCTAACGATTCTCAGTACATTTTGGTGATTTTAGAGAACTGCACTGAGGTACTGCGAGAAGAATTACAGATTGAGCAAAAAAGATACGACCTGACTGAACGCGAAACCGAAATTTGGATGCTGCTGCGGCAGGAATACAGCTATCAAGAAATTGCTAAAACATTACGCATCAGCTTGAACACGGTCAAAACTCACGTCAAAAACGTTTATGCCAAAAAACGGAGCTGCCAAGGGCGAGAACAGGTTGTAGTGTTTTAAGCAATGATTTATAAGACTAAGCGAGTAAGACTCAGCAAGGGCAGCTAGACTTCTAAGTTGCTTGTCCTTGCTGCTGAATCTATGCCTCTACCCACAACAGCCACCGTTACTTATAGTCCTGCTTACACTTTAGTACCCACTTATGAGTGCTTTAATCGTTGCGCCTACTGCAATTTTCGAGTTGATCCCGGAGAGGATGTTTGGTTGTCTTTGAGCGAAGCTGAAACTCAATTGCGGCGAGTTCGCTCGCAAGGTGCCATTGAAATTCTGCTGCTCAGTGGGGAAGTGCATCCGCGCAGTTTGCGACGAGTTGACTGGTTGCAACGAATTTCTGATTTAGCGGAATTGGCTTTATCTCTGGGACTCCTGCCTCATACTAATGTCGGGCCTCTCACTTTTGATGAGATGTCGCAGCTAAAGGCTGTAAATGTTTCTATGGGGTTGATGCTAGAGCAAGTTACCCCGAAGTTATTAGAAACCGTACATCGCCATGCTCCTAGTAAAGTTCCTCAACTGCGACTACAACAGTTGGCTTGGGCAGGGGAACTGCAAATTCCTTTCACAACAGGATTATTATTAGGCATTGGTGAAACTCCAGGCGATCGCTGGGCAACCCTAGAAGCGATCGCCCAGCTGCAGGAGCGCTGGGGACATATTCAAGAAGTAATTTTGCAACCTCATAGCCCAGGCCAAAGCCAAGTTTGGCAGGGAGCTACCTTCGCCGCAGCAGAACTGGTCGAGGTAATTGCGACAGCTCGGCAGATTTTACCTGACAGCATTACTTTACAACTCCCTCCTAATCTAGTGCAGCAACCAGACTTACTATTGGCTTGCTTAGCAGCAGGAGCGAGGGACTTAGGTGGAATTGGGCCGCGAGATGAAGTGAACCCCGACTATTCCCATCCAGAATTAGAAACTTTAACTGCGATCTTGGCACGGGCTGGCTGGCATCTGGTACCTCGCTTGCCTGTTTATCCTAAGTATGATCATTGGCTACCAAAGCGATCGCAAACGCTAGTACAGCAGTGGCGTTCTACCTTACAAGCTCAAGTTGGCAATGTCCACTCAAATTAGAGCGGCTGCTCAGATCTAATCTCTGAACAGCCTGCCTGCATTGGTATTTATCTAGCAGGTTTGGCGATCGCCGTCCCTAACTTGCTGCAATTATTTAGGAGTATCCTTCAAGACATCCTTCAATGCGGTGCGAGCCGCTAGATGATTTCGCGTGGAAGTGAGGATTTCTGCTTCCCGTTCTAACCTAGCTACCGTATCTTGCATTTCTAAAAGAGCTTGCTGCTCACTCGCAACACCGTATAGATTACTAGCTACCCAGTGGGAAAGTTCTAGCGGTAGATCAGGAATACTTTCCGGTAGTTCGATAACCTGACCTGTCAGCTTGGCTGAAAGATGAACCACGTCGCGAAGCAATTGCTCAACTTCAGTCGCTAAAGGTTGTAAGTTTTGTTCGGTAGGCTGGTCTTCTATCCACTCTACAAGCCCTACCCGATAAGGCTTTTCTCGGACATATTCCAACACTCGAAACCGTTGTTGTCCCAATGTCCATATCTTCATACGGTCATCAGGCAAGCGTTGAAATTGGAGAATTTCAGCACAGCATCCTACCAGAGCAGGTTTTCCTTCAACCGGGTCCCACATCAACACTCCGAAGCGGCGATCGCCCTCCAGAATCGTGTTCATCATGATGCGGTAGCGGAATTCAAAAATGTGCAGAGGGAGAGGCCGACCGGGAAACAAAACTACTTCTGGCAGGGGAAATAGAGGAAGTTCTCGAACCGCAATTGATGAGGAGGATGCCATTGTCTAAATATTAAGAGACAGTGCTTCTGTCTCTACTCTATCCCATATAAGGGAGTCGTCAGGGCACCACCAAAATTTTTCCGTGGAAACCCATCATTTGAACTTATTTAAATTGCTCAGAACGCAAAGCCAAATTAATAAGAATAAGAAGCCCCTCAAAGCTCATGCCTCACGCTTTAAGGGGATAAAACCAACACTAATTTGATCTGGCCCAATGTTTTGAGGCGTAGGCTAGCAAGGTCAAGACCAAGTTTTTTCAACCTCTATAAAGCTTCCCTAGCGTTACTAGAGCTTGACTTCAATATCAACGCCAGCTGGTAAATCTAGCTTCATCAAGGCATCGATAGTTTTTGAAGAAGGCTGGTGAATATCAATGATGCGGTGATGCGTCCGAGTCTCAAAGTGCTCTCGGGAGTCTTTGTCTACGTGAGGCGATCGCAGGAGGCAATAAATTCTCCGCTTGGTTGGTAAAGGAATCGGTCCAACTGCTGTAGCGTTTGTGCGATTTGCAGTATCAACAATCTTTTCGCAAGAAGTGTCCAGGAGGCGACGGTCAAAAGCTTTGAGGCGGATACGGATTTTTTGCTGCTGAATAGTTGCCATTTTAGATTTATTCGAATTGTCGAGGTTCTACGGTCTGAAAAATAGTCTGTATAGCAGAGTGCTATGCCAAAAAAGCGGGAGCAGAAAAGCATGATACCGAAATGGCACTCCTTTTCTGCTCCTAGATCATCAATAACAGAGAGTTACTTGAGGATCTTAGAAACGACTCCCGCACCGATAGTACGACCACCTTCACGAATAGCAAAGCGCATACCTTGCTCAATCGCGATCGGGTTGATCAGTTCTACAGTCATCTTGATGCGATCGCCAGGCATGATCATTTCAGCTTCACTGCCGTCGTCGGAAGTAAAGGTGGTGATGGTGCCAGTTACATCAGTGGTACGAACGTAGAACTGAGGACGGTAGCCAGGGAAAAAAGGAGTGTGGCGACCACCTTCTTCTTTCTTCAGAACATACACTTCAGACTCAAACTGAGTGTGAGGAGTGATGGACTTGGGCTGAGCAATTACCATGCCCCGCTCAATATCAGCCTTCTGAATACCACGTAGTAGCAAACCTGCGTTGTCACCAGCCATCCCTTCTTCAAGGCTCTTCTTGAACATCTCGATACCCGTTACGGTGGTGCTACGAGTATCCTTGATGCCCACCAATTCGACGGTGTCACCAACCTTGATTTTTCCGCGTTCAATCCGACCAGTCGCGACAGTACCACGACCCGTGATGGAGAACACATCTTCTACTGCCATCAAGAAAGGCTTATCAACTTCACGCTCAGGAGTGGGGATATAAGCATCAACTTCATCCATGAGTTGGTGAATTTTATCAACCCACTGGTTTTCACCTCGTTGCGTTTTAGGATTAGCAGTCATGGTTTCTACTGCTTGCAACGCTGAACCAGCAACGATAGGAATATCATCGCCAGGGAAGTCGTAGGAGCTGAGGAGTTCACGAACTTCGAGTTCTACCAACTCAAGCAGTTCTGCATCATCCACCATGTCTTCTTTGTTTAAGAAGACAACCATTGCTGGAACACCTACCTGCTTCGCGAGCAGAATATGCTCACGAGTTTGAGGCATAGGGCCATCAGCAGCAGACACCACTAGGATGGCGCCGTCCATCTGAGCAGCGCCAGTGATCATGTTTTTGACATAGTCAGCGTGGCCAGGACAGTCTACGTGAGCATAGTGACGGTTAGCTGTCTCATACTCAACGTGAGCTGTGTTAATCGTAATACCCCGAGCCTTCTCTTCAGGTGCGGCATCGATTTGATCATAATTTCTAGCTGCTGCCTGACCCAAAGCAGCCAGAGTCATAGTGATTGCAGCAGTTAGAGTGGTTTTACCGTGGTCAACGTGACCAATGGTACCAATGTTAACGTGGGGTTTAGTCCGTTCAAACTTTGCGCGTGCCATGGATTATGTGTTCCTCTTCCTGATTATGCGTTCCCTTTACTCTTTGCGATGATTGTTTCAGCCACGTTGCGAGGTACCTCGTCGTACTGGCTAAATTCCATCGTAAATGTACCGCGGCCCTGAGTCATAGACCGGATATCCGTGGCATATCCAAACATCTCAGCTAATGGAACCTTAGTGGTTACCTTAGCAATTCCCTGTTCAACTGTTTGACCTTCAATTTGACCTCGACGGGAAATAAGGTTACCCATGACGGAGCCGAGGAATTCCTCAGGAGCCTCAGCCTCAACCTTCATTACAGGCTCCAGCAGAACAGGGGATGCCTTCATCACAGCTTCCTTGATTGCCATTGAACCAGCAATCTTAAAAGCCATTTCAGAAGAATCTACATCGTGATAAGAGCCGTCTACCATCGTGACTTTAACGTCAATCAGTGGGTATCCAGCTAAAATTCCAGACTCACAGGCTTCTTTCATGCCCTGTTCTGCTGGGGCGATGTACTCTTTAGGTACAGTACCACCAACAATCTTAGAGACAAACTCAAAGCCGCTGCCTGTTTCACCCGGTTGCAGTTCAATCACAACGTGACCGTACTGACCCTTACCACCGCTTTGGCGGATAAATTTGCCTTCAGCTTTAACTGCCTTGCGTATAGTTTCACGGTAAGCGACTTGGGGAGCACCTACATTGGCTTCCACTTTAAATTCCCGTAGCATGCGATCTACAAGAATTTCTAAGTGCAGCTCACCCATGCCTGCAATCACAGTTTGATTGGTTTCAGGGTCAATACTAACCCGGAAAGTTGGATCTTCTTCCGAAAGCGCTTTAAGGGCCTTGGAAAGCTTCTCCATGTCTTGCTTGGTTTTTGGCTCTACCGCAACCGAGATCACCGGCTCTGGGATGTAAAGAGATTCCAGGATTACAGGAGCATTTTCATCGCAAAGCGTGTCCCCAGTCAAGGTATCCGACAAGCCAGGAATAGCTCCTAAGTCACCAGCACGCAGTTCATCCACATCAATCCGGTCATCTGCTTTCAAGATGATGAGGCGGGAGACGCGCTCTTTCTTGTTTTTGGAGGCGTTTAGGATGTAGCTACCCTTCTTCAAGACACCTGAGTAGACTCTAACGAAGGTTAGCCGCCCGACGAACTTATCGGACATCACCTTAAAGGCTAGAGCTGAGAACGGCTCACTATCGCTTGGACCCCGCTCGACCGTTGAGCCATTGGGCAGTGTTCCCTGAACAGGAGGGATATCCACTGGAGCAGGCAGGTAATCAATTACTGCGTCCAGCATTTGCTGCACACCTTTGTTTTTAAAGGCAGAGCCACAGAGCATCGGAACAATCATTCCAGCAATCGTTCCTTTACGGAGCGCAGCTCGAATTTCCTCTTCCGTTAGCTCTTCACCATTTAGATACTTCTCGGTGAGGGTATCATCGGTTTCCGCAACAGACTCGATCAGCTTCAGACGGAACTCCTCAGCCTGCTCCCGAACTTCCGCAGGAATTTCAGTTTCCTCAATGTCAGTTCCTAAGTCATTTCTGTAAATATGAGCACGCATGCGTACCAAATCTACAAGACCCTTGAAGTTTTCTTCAGTGCCAATGGGGATTTGTACTGGAACCGCATTGGCACGCAAACGATCGCGGATCTGACCGTAAACCTTGAAGAAATTAGCTCCAGTCCGGTCCATTTTGTTAACAAAGACCATTCGAGGGACTTTGTAACGATCGGCTTGACGCCATACAGTTTCAGATTGAGGCTGAACTCCGCCTACTGAACAAAAGACAGCAATAACACCGTCTAACACCCGCATGGAACGTTCCACTTCAATCGTGAAATCTACGTGTCCCGGAGTGTCAATGATGTTGATCTTATATTCAGGCTCGCCCGCCAAGGCTTTAGTCGGGTTTTTAGGGTCGCGACGGGCCCAAGCAGTACTGATTGCGGCAGCAGTGATGGTAATGCCCCGCTCCCGCTCTTGCTCCATCCAGTCAGTAATAGCAGTTCCGTCATGGACTTCGCCAATCTTGTGAACTACACCGGAGTAGAACAAAATTCGCTCTGTTGTTGTAGTTTTGCCCGCATCAATGTGGGCAGCAATACCAATGTTGCGTACTCGTTCAAGCGGGGTGGTGCGTGACACGGCTACCTCCTTTATCTTTGCCGCAAAAAATTTGCGCTTCTGTTAGAATTCTATACTTTTGTTGCGGAAACCAGGGTTCGGAGATCAGTACCGATAGTGGGCGAAAGCCTTATTCGCTTCAGCCATGCGGTGAGTTTCTTCACGCTTACGAATCGCGCTACCAGTCTCGTTAGCTGCGTCCATCAATTCATTCGCTAGCTTGCCAGCCATAGTTCGGCCAGCGCGCTGACGAGCAAACTGACTTAGCCAACGTAAAGCTAAAGCAGTTCCTCTATCAGAACGAACTTCCATAGGGACTTGGTATGTTGCTCCACCTACTCGGCGAGCTTTGACTTCAACTAAAGGAGTTGCGTTTCGTACTGCTCTTTCAAATAGCTCTAAGGGATCTGAGCCTGTCCGTTCCTCAATGGTTTTGAAAGCATCATAAACAATGTGGGAAGCAACGGACTTCTTGCCACTCTTCATAATCCGCCGCATCATCATGCTGACTAAGCGACTGTTGTATACAGAATCAGGAGGAACAGGACGTTTTTGAATAACAGTACGACGAGACATATTGAGCCTTTAGAGAAAAGATTGCGGAACTACTATTTTGAATGCAATTCGAGATTTATTCAGTCAAAAACAAGCTCGGTAAAGCAAGAAGCAATACGACCATTGTATAGAATTGGCCAAGCCAAAAGACCGAGATACTTTTCAAGCTTCTCTAAGGCCGTATGCAATAGCCCAGTCTTCCAAGCAAGGCTTGCAACTTACTAATACTTGCTTCTTCAGCGTTAACCGATACGAATGACAAGCTTGGGCTTTACTTTTTAGCAGTAGCGCGCTTGGTACCGTACTTGGAGCGACCTTGACGGCGGTCTTTAACTCCAGCAGTATCCAAGGTGCCCCGGATGATGTGGTATCTCACGCCGGGCAGATCTTTGACCCGACCGCCTCGAATCATTACTACAGAGTGCTCTTGCAGGTTGTGACCGATACCTGGGATGTAGGCTGTGACCTCAAAACCAGAAGTTAGACGAACCCTGGCAACTTTACGCAGAGCGGAGTTGGGCTTCTTAGGAGTGGTCGTGTAAACTCTTGTGCAAACGCCACGACGCTGAGGGCAACTCTTCAGAGCCGGGGATTTGGTTTTCTTCTGA
This sequence comes from Trichocoleus sp. FACHB-591, assembly GCF_014695845.1. NCBI lineage: Bacteria > Bacillati > Cyanobacteriota > Cyanophyceae > Leptolyngbyales > Trichocoleusaceae > Trichocoleus > Trichocoleus sp. FACHB-591. The sequence goes on along the minus strand of NZ_JACJPA010000038.1, from coordinate 43,911 downwards.
ACTTTCTGACGTTCGCTACGAATGAGTTGCTGGATAGTGGGCATGAGTTATGGCGTGCGCGGCCTTTCGCTGCTTCAACAAACAACAAATTCTAATCTTACCGAGTTAATGGAGTCAATGTCAATTTTTTGGTGAACAATCTCAAATCCTTGAGGCTCAAGCCACGGTCGTGTGTTGCCCAGTTGCCTGCTATTTCAGTGCTTGAGTGGTTTTGAGGGAACAGTTCGACTATCAAGTCAAATTGTAACGTTTAGCTGACAGAGAAGGAGTTACCACAGCCACAGCTTTGAGTAGCATTGGGATTGTGGAAGCGGAAGCCGCCGCCCATCAGGTCTTCGGAGTAATCTAAGTTTAAGCCGCTTAGAACGGTTAGGCTTGAGCGAGCGATCGCAACTTGAATGCCGTTGCAGTCATACAACGCGTCATTAGGCCCGACTTCTTCGTCAAATTCTAGAGTGTAGGACATACCCGAACAACCACTTGGCTGTACTCCCAAACGGAATACGGCATTTGGCTTGCGGCACTTCTGCTTGAGACGCAAGATTTCTTTAATTGCGGCTTGGCTGAGCTGGAGCATCATTCACCGAGTTTTTCAGTAACTTTTTGAGTGAGTTTTGAGTAAGTGCTTTAAAAAGAATTTACAGCGCTAATAGTATCCTACTAACGCTGCCAGCTTGCTTAAGTTAATTCAATTTAGAACTTAGAACGCTACTTGATTTACGAAGCTGTACGGGCGTAATCGTCTTGAAAACGCACGATGTCATCTTCGCCTAGGTATTCACCGTTTTGCACTTCAATCAAAACCAAAGGAATTACCCCAGGGTTCTCTAAACGATGACTGGTGCATTGCGGTACGTAGGTGGATTGATTGCTGCATAAAACTAGCTCTTGATCGCCACAATTGACCCTAGCGGTGCCAGAAACTACAATCCAATGCTCACTGCGATGATGATGCATTTGCAGACTGAGACGATGTCCTGGCTTTACCTCGATTCGCTTAATTTTGTAGCCTCGGCCCTCTTCTAAGATCGTGAAAGAACCCCAGGGACGCAATTCTGTTGCAGCGACTCCCTTAGAGGTAACAGGGGTAGCTGTAGGGAAGGTAGACGCTTGAGGAACTTCTTGAAGCTGGGCCACGATTTCTCTCCTTAAGAACTGCTGGAAAGGGATGTTTTAGTCAAGATTGAGAGGGTAAATCTCCAAATCCTAGAAGCCACAAGGTTGGCCTGAAGGCAAACATAGCAAATGTGGCCTGGTTGATGTCACCCATGAGTTAGGTAAATCGGCAAATTTACATCAAGTCTTTACTCACTGCCAGGGAACTTCAAAGCAGCTTTAACTTTTGCGAAAAAGTGTAGCTAGAAGTACTTATGGTTTATGGTCTGGGTTGGATAAATACTCCAATGCCGTTATGAACCCGAGCGGCAGTTTGAGGAGGACGATTGAGAATTTGACCACCCAGATACAGGGTTGTAGAACTGCCACCATCTAGGTTGAGGGCATCGATCGCTCCCATTTGTTGGGTCAGTTGAGCCACTTCAGCCAAAGTTGGACCCACCCCTCCGACTCGATTGTGAACCGCCGCTATCATTAGGGTGCCCTCCCCATTCGTGCCGATTACACTGCGAACCGCTCTTTCCTTAACAAAGGCATCGCTGAACTTTTCTGCTTTAGCATCGAGCACAATTTGCCGATTTTGTACTAACAATGGACCCGCACCCATAATTTGGGTATGGCGATCAAAGTCAGCGGGTATAGTTTCACCCTCCAGTCGTACCGCTGTATTAACGGGTAGAGCACTGGCAGCAGCGCGATTGGCCCGTAAGGTCAGCAAATAGCCATCACTAGGGATTGGGAAGGCACCTTTATTTGCCCCTTCACCAGGTTGCTGAGCGGTTACTTGGTTGTTGCGAACCGTGACAATGATTTCGTTATCAGTTAGTGGTGTGTAAGCGGCTCCCCAAAGCGACGTGTAGCGAGCAATGCCTGCCTGAACGTAGCCACTGTTGACTGACAAAACGGGTAGGCGTTGCTGAGTGGAGGTGCTAAGCGTTTCTTGGAGCGTCAGGCGATCGATTTTTACGTCTCCTGCCTCATTCCAAGCGATCGCCCCTCGGTTCAAAATTGGGCTGGATATCCAACGGCCATCTTGCCGAATGGCACCGAGTGGTAACTGGGTTTTGCGATTAAAAAAGCCCCCGTTAATGGCGGCAGCGACTTGCCAACGCTGAGCGGTTTGCACGAGGGGAGCAATGCCGACGAGAGAACTGGGGTTGCTCCAAATTGGACCCAGTTTCAATCCGGGCTGACGCAAGTTCACCGAGAGCCAAACCACAGGAAAACGAGAGCTACCCAGCGTAAGAAACTGCTGTTGCCAACGTAGCCCTGGAGCCCACAATATATTGCGCTCTACCATAGCGTCGGGTCTAAGGTCGATGATGAGCCGATTCGGCTGGGATAAAGTTGAGAATTGTGGTTGCAAACCCGCCGGAATATCCAGACGCAATGCTAGTTGGTTCTGAACAACTTCCAGTTTTAGAGGAATACCTGCCCGCGGTGGAGTTCCTGGCGGAGTAGCAATAGGGCGAGATGGTGCGGTGCTAGGTGTGGGACGTATAGGTCTGGGCTGGAAACGCTGAATTAAAGCTGGTTCAGCAGCTGCGTTGAGCGTTACAGTCAAGGCTTGGCCTTGCTGATCGACTTGCCAAGGGGTAGGACGGTCTAGATCTACAACAATGCGAGTGCCCCAAGGCTGACGGCCTTGCCGAATAGAGGTCAGTTGCGATGTGGGGGCATTGATGAGAAGCGTACTGCCCGATGTTCTTACTTGCCAACCAGTGCGAGTTGCTAGCTCCGTAATATCTAAATAGCGATATTGCTGACTGTGACGGACGGCTAAGTTGAGTGAGTTCGAAGTGGGGCTAGAGTACCACTGCACGGGCTGTTGTAGAGGGTCATTGGTGTTTAACAAATCCACCCCAGTTGTACGCAGTAAGCCTGTGTCACTAATTCCCGTACGAATTTGATTACTATTAGATTGCCACTGCCCCCAAGCAACGGGCCAAATGCGACCATTGAGAGAAATTTGGGTTCCCTGCTGTAACAATTGGGCAGATGAAGAGGTTGGTGAGGTACTGGGCGATCGCGGAGTTACCGGAGTTGCTTGACTGAGTTGAGCGATCGCAGAGGGTACAGCCCCACTTTCCACTCTGTCCACAAAGGCACCCATTAGGAGGTAGCACAACGCTAGCAGGGGTGAAAGTAAAAATTTTGAAGGAAGATGGAGGGACCGAGGAGCAGGTTTGGCGAGCAACCGCTGAGCGAAGGTTTTAGCGTTAAGCACGATGATTTGAGGAGTCCTGAAACTTTAAACGAGCACTGCCGAGACAAATTCTGACTTCAACGACTGAATTTTAGAGGGCGATCGCGAAGCTCACAGTTTTTTGATCCTTAAGTTTTTACTTCTTGATTTTCCGTAAGGATGACTGAGTTCTTACTCAAATCAGCAGACACCTGGGTCCCTCTATCAGGAAATAGTGACTTCGTTTTTGGTACCAAGTTTCATAATGAAGATATGGGACTATCAGTCGGCATGAGATTGTTGTGTTTAATACAAGCTCTGCTGTAGTCTTTAAAGTTGCTTGAAAAATAGGGGACCAGCCTGGGCAAGAAAAGGCATGTAGTCTGACAACCCGTAAACCCGTAACGGATACGGTAGAGGTTAGGGATTGTCAGATTCAGATACCTTCTATAATATTTTTACTCCGGCTCCCTAGGAAAACCCTTAGCGACGGGGGTGTTAGGTACTGTTTCATGGCACCAGTAACTTGGATTCGCAAGAAGAATTTTACCTGTCACCAACACAACTTCAGTGGGGCCAAGGGGTTGAATTAAATAGCTTTTGAAGTTTGCCAGCCATGCTGATGGGAAGCGCAGGTTTGGAGCCAAACCCGTAAAGGTAGTGTCTTGACTTAGCTCAAGCTCATGAACCGTCGGAGGGTTAAGTACGTTCTTAAATTTAATAGGGTACGGACTTTGCCTTTGATCGTGGCTTCGTAATTAATGTGCAGCTTCTTGCTGTAGCGATGACTGCGCCCAATCAAACTAATTTTTAACTCCAGAGGACTTTACCCAGCCTTAGCCAATGAACGAAGCGAGCCATCCCATGGATAACGTGAGTGTGAATTTGAACCAGCAATTAAATCAGGGATTAGAAGCAGGCTACTCCGGCCAACGTTGGTTGGTTGAGGAGCGAGATGCTTGTGGCGTTGGTTTCATTGCGGATCTCCAAGGTCGAGCTACCCACTCTTTAGTGGCTAAGGCGTTGTCAGCTCTAGAGTGTTTAGAACATCGGGGCGGCTGTAGTGCCGACCAAGATTCTGGGGATGGCGCAGGGTTGATGACTGCCATCCCTTGGGAATTGTTGCAGCAGTCTCTTGCTGAGATGGGAGTGCCAGCCGCTGCACCTGAGCGCACAGGGGTAGGCATGCTCTTTTTGCCTCAAGATGCCTCTGCTGCGGCCAAAGCTCGTCAGATTGTAGAAAAAGTTGTTCAGGAAGAATCTCTAACGTTGTTAGGGTGGCGTTTGGTTCCGGTTCAGCCTGAAGTGTTGGGCGTTCAAGCGAAGGAAAACCAACCTCAAATTGAGCAAGTATTGATACAGGCTGAGAGCCTAACTGGGGATGAGTTAGAGCGCAAACTGTACTTAGTTCGTAAGCGGATTGAGCAAGCAGCAGCGATCGCCCTTCAAGAATCTTCCGGGCCTAGCGAGTATGACTCGTTGAGAGATTTTTATGTCTGCTCCTTCTCTAGCCGCACCCTTATCTACAAAGGAATGGTGCGCTCGGCGGTGTTGGGAGACTTCTACACCGACCTGAAGCAGCCTGCTTACCAAAGCGTGTTTGCGGTGTACCACCGTCGCTTTAGCACCAACACTTTGCCTAAGTGGCCATTGGCGCAGCCGATGCGGCTTTTGGGGCATAACGGTGAAATTAATACCTTGCTCGGCAACATCAACTGGATGATGGCGCGGGAAGCGGATTTAGCTCATGCAAGTTGGGGCGATCGCCTGCAAGACCTGAAGCCCGTGGTTAACCCAGACAACAGTGATTCCGCGACGCTGGACAACGTCATGGAACTGCTGGTGCAGTCAGGACGTAGCCCAGTAGAAGCCCTGATGATCATGGTGCCAGAGGCTTACAAGAATCAGCCAGACTTGGCTAACTACCCGGAAATTGTTGACTTCTACGAGTACTACAGTGGCATCCAAGAGCCTTGGGATGGCCCCGCCCTGTTAGTGTTCAGCGATGGCAAGAAAGTAGGCGCAACTCTAGACCGGAATGGTTTGCGCCCCGCTCGCTATAGCATCACCAAAGATGGTTTTGTGGTGGTGGCTTCGGAAGCGGGTGTGGTTGACCTGCCGGAAGCAGAGATTGTAGAAAAAGGACGCCTTGGCCCTGGACAAATGATCTCGGTAGATTTGGGCACCCATGAAGTCCTGAAGAACTGGGAGATCAAGCAACGGGTGGCTCAGGCTCATCCTTATAGCGAGTGGCTCCAGCAAAATCGTCAAAATTTGCAGGCTCAACCCTTTGCCGATACCGCTCAAATGGACGGTCAGATGCTGTTGCGGCACCAAGTGGCCTTTGGCTACAGTTCTGAAGATGTGGAAATGATCATCGAATCAATGGCAGCTCAAGCGAAAGAACCCACTTTCTCAATGGGTGATGACATTCCCCTGGCAGTGCTGTCTGAGAAGCCCCGTCTGCTCTACGACTACTTTAAGCAACGCTTCGCTCAAGTCACCAACCCCCCAATTGACCCCCTGCGCGAAAGTTTGGTCATGTCTTTGACCATGCAGTTGGGTGAGCGGGGTAACTTGCTAGAGGCTAAGCCAGAGTCGGCTCGCCAGCTAAAGCTAGAATCTCCAGTGCTGAATGAGGTGGAGCTAGAGCAAATTAAGCAGTCTGGGTTTGAAACAGCTTCACTGTCTACCTTGTTTGCCATCTCCGCCGGGCCAGAAGGGTTACAACGAGCGGTAAATGCTCTTTGTCAGCAAGCGGTGGAAGCGGTTCGTGCCGGTAAAAAGGTTCTGGTTTTGAGCGATCGCAACCAGGAAAATGGTCTTCAATTAACTGAAGATCACAGCTACATTCCACCTTTACTAGCAGTGGGTGCAGTTCACCACCACCTAATTCGTCAAGGCTTGCGGATGAAAGCTTCCTTGGTTGTGGATACAGCCCAGTGCTGGAGCACGCATCACTTCGCTTGCTTAATTGGCTATGGGGCCAGCGCAATTTGCCCTTACCTAGCCCTGGAAACCGTACGGCATTGGTGGGCTGACTCCAAGACTCAAGCCATGATGCAGCGTGGCAAGATTGAGGTTTCAACCCTGAATGGAGCTCAAGACAACTTCCGGAAAGCTGTAGAAGCGGGCTTGCTGAAGATTCTTTCCAAGATGGGAATCTCACTGTTGGCCAGCTACCACGGTGCCCAAATCTTTGAAGCGATTGGGATCGGCTCCGATCTGTTGCATTTAGGTTTCTCTGGTACAACTTCTCGGTTGGGTGGCCTCAGTGTTGCGGAGCTAGCCAATGAAGTAATTTCCTTCCATTGCCGCGCCTTCCCTGAACTGACCGCCAAGAAACCAGAAAACTACGGCTTTGTACAATACCGTCCGGGTGGTGAGTACCACATGAACAACCCGGAAATGGTCAAAACTTTGCATAAAGCGGTGGCTGACAAGAGCCACGACCATTACGACTTGTACCAGCAACATCTCAGCAACCGTCCGATTACGGCCCTGCGGGATCTGCTCGACTTCAAGAGCGATCGCCCCTCAATTCCTTTAGAGGAAGTGGAGTCGGTCGCTGACATCATGCAACGCTTTTGCACCGGGGGCATGTCCTTGGGCGCACTCTCGCGGGAAGCTCATGAAACATTGGCGATCGCGATGAACCGCATCGGTGGCCGCTCCAATTCTGGTGAAGGCGGCGAAGATTCGGTGCGCTATAACACTCTCAATGACGTAGATGAAAACGGCAACTCACCCACACTGCCTCACCTAAAAGGTCTGAGAAACGGCGACACTGCCAGCTCTGCCATTAAACAAGTTGCCTCTGGTCGCTTTGGCGTGACCCCGGAGTACCTCGCCAGTGCCAAACAAATTGAGATCAAGATGGCTCAAGGGGCCAAGCCTGGGGAAGGTGGTCAACTACCTGGGAAAAAAGTCAGCCCTTACATCGCGATGCTGCGACGCTCTAAGCCTGGAGTGACCCTGATTTCTCCCCCACCTCACCATGACATTTACTCGATCGAAGATTTGGCTCAGCTAATCTTTGATCTGCACCAGATCAGCCCCACGGCTCAGGTTTCCGTGAAGCTGGTGGCTGAAATTGGCATCGGTACCGTGGCAGCGGGTGTGGCCAAAGCCAATGCTGACATCATTCAAATTTCGGGTCATGACGGTGGTACAGGCGCTTCCCCGCTCAGCTCGATTAAGCACGCAGGTGGTCCTTGGGAACTGGGATTGACCGAAGTACATCGTGTACTGATGGAAAATCAACTGCGCGATCGCGTGATTTTGCGAGTAGACGGTGGCCTCAAAGCAGGTTGGGATGTCTTAATCGCAGCCTTGATGGGGGCCGAAGAGTTCGGCTTTGGCTCGATCGCGATGATTGCTGAAGGGTGCATCATGGCGCGGATCTGCCACACTAACAACTGCCCCGTGGGTGTTGCGACGCAGCGGGAAGAACTCCGCAAGCGTTTTACGGGCACGCCTGAGCATGTGGTCAATTTCTTCTGCTTCATCGCGGAAGAAGTGCGATCGCTATTGGCAAGACTCGGCTATCGCTCCTTGGATGAAGTGATTGGTCGGGCAGATTTGCTAGCAGTCCGGGAAGGCGCGAAGCTGACCAAGACACAATCGCTGAACCTGAACTGCCTAACTCAACTCCCCGACACCCGCGAAAACCGCGGTTGGTTGCAACACGAGTCGGTACATAGCAACGGCCCTGTGCTCGATGATCAGTTATTGGCTGATGCTGAGATTCAAGGGGCGATCGCGAATCAGGGTAGCGTGACGAAAGAGGTCATGGTTATCAACACCGATCGGACGGTAGGTACTCGCTTGTCTGGGGCGATCGCTAAGAAGTATGGCGACTCTGGGTTTGAAGGTCAAATTACTCTGAACTTCAAAGGCAGTGCGGGCCAAAGCTTTGGTGCCTTTAACCTGCCGGGCATGACGCTAAACCTAGAAGGCGAGGCGAATGACTACGTAGGTAAGGGCATGCATGGCGGCGAAATTGTGATCAAGCCACCCGCCGCTGCAACCTACGATCCTTCTCAGAATGTGATTGTAGGCAATACTTGCCTCTATGGAGCGACGGGCGGCACTCTGTTTGCCAATGGTCAAGCAGGTGAACGTTTTGCAGTCCGCAACTCCAAAGGTCAAGCGGTGATCGAAGGGGCGGGTGACCACTGCTGCGAATACATGACGGGTGGCACTATTGTTGTTCTTGGCCGTGTGGGCCGCAACGTGGGTGCTGGCATGACGGGTGGCCTCGCTTACTTCTTGGATGAAGATGGCAGCTTCCCTACCAAGGTCAACCCCGAAATCGTGAAAGTGCAACGGGTGATTGCTCCTGTTGGCGAACAACAACTACGTGACCTGATTGAGGCTCATGCAGAGCGGACAGGTAGCCAAAAAGCGAAAGCGATTTTGGCGAACTGGTCAGAGTCTTTGGCTAAGTTCTGGCAAGTGGTTCCACCTTCTGAAGCAGATAGCCCAGAAGCAAACCCTGATGCTGCGACTGAAAAAGTATTGAGTTCAGTGCAGTAAAAAGTAGAACAATCTGGTTGGCGATCGCTCAGTAGATTGCTTTGTAACATATAGATAGGGGTTAGCTCTCAAGCTAGCTCCTATTTTTTATTACCTTTTACTAGAGTTATGGAACAGAAAATCCAAAAGTGGAATAGGTGGGTACAAATTCTTCGAGAGCAGATAACCAGACTTGTGCAGTCAAACTATATCTATGCAGAAACACGAAAAATTGTTGTTGAAAATTCAGCTATCAACAACTCTAATCTCTTTTATGATTGGCTCACAAGGAATTATGTAGACGCAACACTTATGGGAATTAGAAGGCAATTAGATGACCACTCAGATTGTATTTCTCTTATTAAGCTTTTGCGTGATTTGCAAATCAACAGTACATTATTGACTAGAGAAAAACATCTTTCTCTCTATTCGAAGGATATGCACGCTCTGGGGCATAACGCGTTCGACATTCTTGCGGGTAAAGATCTAAATGTATTTCCTGAAAAGACTTTAGAGATTGACTTGCAACAACTGGAAAAAATTAAAGCTCTCCATAAAGAGTTTATTGATCGAAGGATTGCACATTACGAAAAAGTATCTGAAGTTCAATCACTCGGTACTTTCCAGGATTTAGATGACGCTATTTTGATTCTTGAAAATATATTTCAAAAGTACTTTTTATTACTTACTGCTAGCAGCACTAAACTTTTGCCGATTCCTCAGTATGACTGGACCTCGATCTTTAAACAGTCTTGGCTCTCTAATATTACTAAGGAAATGGAGCAAGATGAATAATGCTGCATTGGCGGCCTATCCAAGTATGCAAAACTCATCCTACTCCCTTGTGTAAGGAGATATCGTGGCCCAGACCCTATCTAAATCCATAAACTTAGAGGAGTTTCTGAAGCTGCCAGAAACAAAACCTGCTAGTGAATATATTGATGGGAAAATCATTCAAAAACCAATGCCGCAGGGTAAGCACAGCACGATTCAAACCGAGTTTTCTACTACTGTTAATGCTGTTTTGAAATCTCGACGAATTGCACGGGCATTCTCAGAGCTACGCCTCACTTTTGGCGATCGCTCAACTGTTCCAGATGTGTCTGTGTTTACTTGGGAAAAAATTCCGCGCGACGAGAATGGCGAGATTGCCAATACCTTTGCGATCGCGCCTGACTGGACAATTGAAATTCTCTCCCCTGACCAAAGCCAAACCAAAGTCACTAAAAATATTCTGCATTGCCTCAATCATGGAACTCAAATGGGTTGGCTGATTGATCCAGATGAGCAAACCGTGTTTGTTTATCTTCCAAAACAGCAACCAGAAGTCTTTGATGCATCAGAGCAAAAACTCCCAGTTCCATCCTTTGCAAGTGAGCTGAATTTAAACGTGGGAGCTGTGTTTGGTTGGCTATTGGAATAGAGGCAATAAACACAACGCTGTAAGAAACAAAAAAAGAGGAGTGGCAGACATAAATGCCCCTCCTGATTAATGTTGAATTGCTTGCTTTGCCAAGCTAAATCAGAGGCCAATTCTAAGCATTGATGGTGGAAACACGCTCGTGATATAGCGCTATAATTCGATCGCGCACTTCAGCAATCGTGAGACCATCGGTATTAATTTCGATCGCGTCTACGGCTTTTTGGAGGGGGGCCAAAGTGCGAGTACTGTCCTTGCGATCGCGCTCGTAAATCATCCGCTCTAGTTCATCTAAGCTGATGTCGCCCTTGCCCTGATTTTTTAGATCTTGCTGGCGACGACGGGCGCGTTCTTGCACTGAAGCCGTCAAAAAGATTTTAAGTTCTGCATCGGGGAAAACATGGGTGCCAATATCACGACCCTCGATTGCAATCCCACCTTTGCGGCCATAGCGTTGTTGTTGCTTCACTAGTTCTTCTCGAACCGCAGGTTGAGCTGCGATCGCTGAGACATTAGAAGTGACTTCTAGGTCACGAATGGCCTGGGTCACTTCCTGGTGATCAATCCAAACTCTAACTGGCTCTTGCGGAGTTTCTCCGGGTACGAGTTGAATTTCACACTTGCTCACTAGTTCTGCGATCGCGGGTTCGTCTTGAATGTCAATGCCCGATTGCAGCACCCGCCAAGTCAAAGCTCGGTACATGGCTCCTGTGTCTAAATAAAGCAGCCCTATCGTCTGAGCAATCTGACGAGTCACCGTCGATTTTCCTGCCCCAGCGGGACCATCGATCGCCACAATCGGCTGACGGTCTTGCAAAACTACATTGTCAATCAAGCGAGTTGAACCTAATCGGGCCGCGATCGCCAGCAATCCTGCTTCGTCAACTTTATCTAAGGGAGCCATCGTCATGGGATGCACTAATTCAATGTATTCAGGTTTGATCGGCACAGTTGCCAATTCTACCTTGACCGCATCAATTAGTGCATTCGTGTCTTTCTCACCCGTTTGAAATTGCCGTTTTGCTCGCTGCAAACCTCGATATATTGCCGTTGCTTGTTCACGTTCCTGGGCGGAGAGGTACTGGTTGCGAGAGCTGAGAGCCAATCCACTTGCCTCCCGTACCGTTGGACAACCCACAACTTGGACTGGAATATTCAAATCGCGTACGAGTCGCTGAATAATTGCCAATTGTTGAGCATCTTTGCGGCCAAAATAGGCGCGATCGGGCTGGACGAGTTGTAGTAGCTTTGTGACTACCGTGGCCACTCCTTGAAAGTGTCCCAGGCGAGAGCGACCACATAAAGTAGCCGTCATAAACTGAGGGGGTACGACTTGAGTCACTTGTTCTTGCTGACGGCAATAGGCTGAACCGTACAGCTCTTCAGCAGTAGGGGCAAAGATGGCATCGACTCCAGCTTGCTCACATAAACGCCGATCCGTTTCTAGGGTGCGAGGATACTGCTGAAAATCTTCCGTAGGCCCAAACTGCAACGGATTGACGAAGATGCTCACAATGACGAGAGCATTTTCCTGACGCGCCCGCTGGATCAAGCTCAAATGACCTTGGTGCAAAGCTCCCATTGTCGGCACTAGCCCCACGGTTGCCGTAGGTGCCAAAGACGATGCATCGCTAATTGGCTGATCTAGCTTCAACCCGTCTTGTTGAGATCGATGTAGCTCCAGATAGCACCGCAATCCCGCTACCGTCGTAAACAGGCGCACCGATCCCCCTAGGTTGATTACCAAAGCTCCGCCTACTAGTTTAGGGATTCATCTCCGGTCTGTGTCGGTTTAATTGCTAGCTGTGACAGTTTTTTGCTGATCTAAAACATCAACACGCACCGGAGCCACACCGCTATGAATTAGACCTAACACCTGAGCCGCAGCGGCAGAGAGGTCGATGATGCGATCGAAGGCATAGGGACCGCGATCGTTGATACGTACGACTACTGTTCGTCCATTGTCTAGATTGGTGACTCGCACCTTAGTACCAAAAGGTAGGTCACGATGAGCAGCTGTGAGAGCATTTTGGTTAAAAATTTCACCACTAGCACTACGATTGCCGTCAAAACCAGGGCCATACCAGGAGGCCCAACCTTTAATTTGAAATTGGACTGAACCGAAGGCAACGGTTTGCTGACGACGTACCACAGGGCGACCCGAAACTTCTCGCAAGGGAGCAGCGTTACCGAGCAAACGTCTCAGCCGATTGGTGGCTTGAAGCGCATCCTTAGCCAAATCGCGAGTGGTGTCAGGTAGTTTAGTGGTTGCGGTTGCATCCAGGGTGACTAGGACGTTGCCGTCTGCTTTGATCAAGTAGCGATCGCGGGGTTCGCCTGTCACGCTAGGTTCACCATCCCAACTGACGGTAATCTTGTCAGCATCTAAGCCATTCCAGCTCATTTGATTAATCTGGGCCGCCACGGCAGTCGCTCGCCACAGCGGGTCATCAGCACTGGGTGAGGTAGCACTATCTAGGGGTGAGTTCGTAGCGATCGCGCCTGTCTTGGTCAATGCAACTGGCTTGGATGCTTCAGCTTCTAGGGACACAGCTTGACGGGCTGCTACTTTGACAGGTTGAGTGATGGTTAAACTTTGGCTGCCTGCAACTTCAGTTCCTGGTTCCGCTTCTGGGTTTGTAAGGAAAGTCAAAACCGGAATATCTCGGACATACAGAGTTGCAGCTTTACGGCCTGCCACTTCATGGGCTTGGATTTTGGCAACGAGGGTGTTTTCCTCGGTGGTGGAAGACTGACGTTCTCCAACTTTGACGACCTGGGCCGTTTGAGTTGACTGTAACTGTGCCAGCTTTACTGGAGATTGCGGCGCTACCTGAGGGGGGCCTGAAGTGGACTTGCTATTCGCTAGGTTGGTCTCAGTGCTGGGTTCGATGGCTTCTGCTAGCTCATTAGAACCTAACAGGGGGGTAGATAAAGCAGCCAACAACAGGGCAACAGTGACACTACTCCGAAATCGTTGATTCATAAATCCATGTAAAGGGCGCTGGAAAATCGAGATTGATAGGTTGCAAATGAGCTGTAAGAACGCTGTAAGAACAGGGTCTAATGGGTTAGTGCAACTCGTACTCGTTCCGTATTTACTTTCTGTCATAGAACTGCAACAGAGTAACACGAAGTTTTGGCCCTGGGGATCAGGGTGCTACGGAAGCCGTTTAGAGTTTTATTAAAACTTTATATTAAAAAAATCGACAAAATGCTTCTGTGGAAAGAGTTTTGGGGTTGATGCGGTTTCAGCATGCTTCATCAAAACTTTATATAAACTTCATACTAGATATGAATCATTTTTTACCTGATTTAGTCTCTAATTAGCGATCGCAGAGCTTTAGCTTGGAGCAATTTTGAAAGACTAAATTCTCAAGACCAATGGCGAGTAGAATACATCCTGCAACTAGCACGGGAAGTACGTCGTTTCATGGATTACAGAGAAGCTGGGGTTGATGTCGAAGCAGGCCGAGCCTTTGTGCAACAAATTCGCGGCATGGTCGAGAGCACTTATCGACCGGGCGTACTGGGAAAATTTGGTGGCTTCAGCGGTTTATTTCAAATTCCGGCAGGCTATCATGAGCCGATTTTGGTTTCTGGCACCGATGGCGTTGGTACTAAATTAAAGATTGCTCAGGTGGCAAATCGTCATGACACGGTCGGGATTGACTTGGTAGCGATGTGTGTCAATGATGTACTGACTTCTGGAGCTGAACCCTTATTTTTTCTGGATTATTTGGCGACAGGGCACTTGGAACCAGAACAGTTAGCCCAGGTGGTGTCTGGGATTAGTGAAGGTTGCCGTCAGGCGGGCTGTGCGCTGCTGGGGGGAGAAACCGCAGAAATGCCAGGTTTTTACCAGCCAGGAGAATACGATTTGGCGGGCTTTTGTGTGGGTGTAGTGGAGAAAAGCCAACTCCTAGACGGTTCTCAAGTGCAAATTGGGGATGTGGCGATCGGTTTGGGGAGTCAAGGGGTGCACAGCAATGGGTTCAGTTTGGTTCGCAAAATCATCAGCGATCGCGGCTTTAGCTGGGAAGAGAAACCGGAACTGTTTGGGGGGCAAACTTTAGCGGAGGCATTTCTTACCCCGACTCAGATCTATGTCAAACCTATATTGGCCGCGCGTCAAGCAGGCCTGACAATTCATGGTTTGGCGCATATCACGGGCGGTGGCTTGCCAGAAAATCTCCCCCGCTGTCTGGGTGAAGGCCAAGCAGTCCGCCTCAACCCCAACTCTTGGCCTGTTTTACCCGTGTTTCAGTGGTTGGCAACGACCGGGGAAGTCAGCGAGGTTGCCATGTTTAATACGTTCAATATGGGGATTGGCTTGGTCGTAATTGTGCCGTCTGATCAAGCTGAGCAAACGATGCAGTGGTTTACCTCGCAAAGTCTTGCGGCTTATGCGATCGGTGAAGTGGTTTCGGGTGCTGGGGAATTGATTGGGTTGCCAGAGTAAGACAGCTCGTTGATTGCAGCGCAATTGCAGCATATATAAAGACAAGGCGATCGCTCTCTGGTTCAATCACAGGCGATCGCATTTTTGTTGGTTTAGATATTTATGACATTTAGTGATCTTGAAGTCTTTATTCAGCAAGCTGTGATTCCTAGTAAAGCTACGGTTGAAAGCTTGGTTGACCCTCGTGGATCTGAATATTGCAAGACTAAAATCGTCTGAAGGAACCCCGCTCAGCTTGGTTGGATTAAGAGACCGTGAATCTTGCAAAAGTCTACTTGTAGAGCCAGAAGCATTTGCTTAAACTGCCTTTAACTCTGCATCTCACACTTCCATGTCTCCATTGACGATTTCTGAAACTCTGATTCATTACTTCACCTTCGTTAGCCCTGATGGTTGTCTGAGACAGGGGATGCGAAGTGGAGGCCAGTTGTATAGCTATGTCGCGTCATTTCCAGCAGCTTGCCAAAACCAAGCTTATGCCTTGGCCTATGGGTTATCGGAGTATGGCCAGCAGGTTGTCATCACTGATTCTGACAACGGCTACAACGTTTGGAAAGAGCTGCGATCGCTGCATCAGCCAGCTTTAAACCAACCTGAAACGTCATCAAGTTTTCCTACTCAGCACCGACATTGTTAGATTACGGTGGGTTGCCACCGATATTTCCGTAAATCGATCTTTTCTTCGGCATTAAATTCGATGCCTTCTGCTTCTAAGAGCGATCGCTGCACATAATCAGAACCAAGCCGCAGGGGTGATTCTGAAACTTCGCCTTTGGCATTGATCACGCGATGCCAAGGAATATCTGAATTTTTATCAACTCGGTAAAGTGCGTATCCTACCAAACGAGCTTTGCCATATAACTCCGCTAACTCAGCTACCTGGCCATAAGTAGCAACTTTTCCTATGGGGATTTGACGCACGATCGCATAAATACGGTTGTAGGTAGACACTTTTGATGATCTAGGCTGGAGAGAGAGACAGTCGGAAAGTCAGGAACCTATTACAAGGTTGGCTTTTTTGTCAATACCTGAGGTCGTAGGAATAATAAGATAGACTCCAGTCTCGTTGCTACGGAAATTTAGAGACTGAGAAGCGTTATTTAGCTGCAAGTTTGACCACAGTTTTCATCTTGTAGGCTCGTTAAAGTTTTTGCATCAACTCCTCATTCGAGCTTTGGATTTATGGTTTCCTCAATTCGTTTTTTAATGTGTTCGCCGGATCACTATGAGGTGGACTATGTAATTAATCCTTGGATGGAAGGAAATGTTCACAAGTCTTCTCGCGATCGCGCTGCCGAACAGTGGGAGCACCTATTTCATCTAATCAAAGAGTACGCGATTGTTGATTTGATCCAACCTCAAGTCGGTGTCCCTGATATCGTATTTACGGCCAATGGGGGTTTGGTCTTAGGCGACACCGTAGTATTGAGTCGATTCTTCCATAAAGAACGGCAAGGCGAAGAACCCTTCTTCAAGCAGTGGTTTGCTGAGAAGGGCTACACTGTGCATGAATTGCCGAAAGAATTGCCATTTGAGGGGGCGGGAGATGCCCTCTTCGATCGCGAGGGTCGCTGGTTGTGGGCAGGATACGGCTTCCGCTCTGAACTAGATTCGCATCCTTACTTAGCCAAGTGGTTAGACATTGAAGTGCTATCGCTGCGCCTCATGGACGAGCGCTTCTATCACTTGGATACTTGCTTCTGCCCGCTCAGCCAAGGCTATCTGCTCTACTATCCTCCTGCTTTCGATGCCTACTCCAATCGCTTGATTGAAATGCGGGTGCCTGAGGAGAAGCGGATTGCGATCGCCGAAGCCGATGCCGTGAACTTCGCCTGCAACGCCGTCAATGTTGACCATCGCGTGATCTTGAACAAAGCCAGTGATGAGTTGAAGCAACGTCTGGCTGACAAAGGCTTTGAAGTGCTGGAAACACCTCTAACCGAATTTCTCAAAGCGGGGGGTGCGGCCAAGTGCTTAACGCTGCGTGTCACCGAGCCTGTCCGAGTTGAAGTTCATGCCCATGCCACCGTAGAGAGCCGTGTGATCCGCTTAGATGGTCACTTACTTGACTCTGGCTTGATCAATCGCGCCTTAGATTTAGTTGTGGAAGCAGGTGGTAGCTTCCAAGTGCTCAACTTCAACTTGGGTGAACAGCGCCAAAGCACTTCTTCGGCGGAAGTGAAAGTGTCGGCTCCTTCCCATGAAGTCATGGAAACGATCATGACGCAGTTGATCGATCTGGGCGCTGTGCCACCCCCCCAAGAAGCTTGCGATATCAGCTATGAAGTGGTGACTCAAGCGGGAGTAGCCCCGGATGACTTCTATGTCACCACAATTTACCCCACAGAAGTGCGCGTGGAGTGCCAGTGGGTGAAGGTGCAGAAACAGCGGATGGATGCGGCGCTCGTGTTGCATTCAACCCCTACAGGTCCCATGGCGGAATGCAAACTGCTACGAGATTTGGCGGTAGGCGATCGCGTCATTGTGGGTGTTGAAGGAATTCGCACAGTCCGGAAAACAGAATCCCGAGAGCAACGGAATGTCCAAGAGTTCAGCTTCATGGGAGCAGGGGTTTCCAGCGAACGCCGAGTTGAACTTGTAGTCGAGCAGATTGCTTGGGAGTTACGCAAGATTCGCGATCAAGGTGGCAAAGTAGTAGTCACGGCGGGGCCAGTGGTAATTCATACAGGTGGTGGTGAGCATCTAGCCCACCTGATTCGCCAAGGCTATGTGCAAGCGCTACTGGGCGGTAATGCGATCGCCGTTCATGACATTGAGCAATCGATGATGGGCACTTCCCTCGGTGTGGATATGAAGCGAGGGGTTTCGGTGCGCGGTGGTCATCGCCATCACCTCAAAGTGATCAATGCCGTTCGTCGTTGTGGCAGCATTCCCCAGGCTGTAGAGCAAGGTGTAGTGACGAGTGGGGTATTGTACGAATGCGTCCGCAACGGCGTGCCTTTCTCCCTGGCTGGCTCAATTCGCGATGATGGCCCTTTACCCGACACGCAGATGGATTTGCTGCAAGCTCAGGCGGATTATGCTCGCTTGATCGAAGGAGCCGATTTAATCTTGATGCTGTCCTCCATGCTGCACTCGATCGGGGTGGGCAACATGACTCCCGCAGGCGTGAAGATGGTCTGCGTGGACATCAACCCCGCTGTGGTGACTAAATTGAGCGATCGCGGTTCTGTCGAATCCGTTGGAGTGGTCACAGATGTAGGCTTGTTCCTCAGCTTGTTGGTGCAGCAGCTCGATAAGCTCACAAGTCCCTATCACTTCGCTTCTGCTACTGCCTAGACTCTTAACGCATTGTTAATACCTTCTTTCCCTCTCGTTGAAGAAAACACTTTAAGGTAGTACCTCAGGCTGGCTTTTGTGGGGCTATCTACTTTTAGGGTCATCTATTGGTGAGAGGGAAGGAACATGCGTCGAAGCCGTCGGTTCATTTGGGTTGCCTTGTTGTCAATGCTGCTTGTAGGACTGGTCTCTCTGTTAGAAGCCCAGCCTTTTGGCAACGAAAGTGTAGCGGCTACAAAGTTTGACTTTGGCCTGATCGGCGACTTACCCTACAACCCTGAGCAGGAAGGCAAGTTCCAAAACCTGATTCAGGACATGAACAAGACACGGCTCGCCTTCATTGTTCACGATGGTGACTTTAAGAGTGGCTCGACTCTATGCACTGATGAAACGTTTTATCAGCGCTACAACTTGTTCAATACCTTTGTGCATCCGTTCATTTTTGTGCCGGGAGACAATGAGTGGACAGACTGCCACCGCGCGAACAATGGCGGCTACGACCCCTTAGAACGGTTAGCTAAACTGCGGGAAATCTTCTTTCGAGGGGACCAGAGTCAAGGTAAACGCACGATCGCTCTGACTCGCCAAAGTAACGATCCGCAGTACAGCAAATTTCGCGAGAATGTCCGCTGGATAGCCAACAACATCGTGTTTGTGGGACTGAATATTCCAGGGAGCAACAATAACTTCGGTCGTACTCCAGAAGCTGACGCTGAATACCAAGAGCGCAATGCGGCAAATCTAGCTTGGTTAAGAGAAGGATTTGCGATCGCCCAGCGCAATGGCAGCAAGGGCATCATGCTGGTTATTCAAGCCAACCCTGGGTTTGAGTTAGCTCCTACCGATCCCAACCGTACCGGGTACAACGATTTTCTCGCGGCTTTAGAAGCTGAAACTGTCGCCTTCAAAAAGCCTGTGGTCTTGGTACATGGAGATAGTCACTATTTCCGCATTGACAAGCCTTTAGTTGGTTCGCGCGGCCAAAGCCGCATTGAGAACTTTACTCGGGTTGAAACATTTGGCTCACCAGATGTCCACTGGCTGAGGGCAAGTGTTGACTTCAAAGACCCCAATCTCTTCAGCTTTCAGCAAGAAATTGTTGAGCAGAACTTAGTCGCTCACTAGTAGCTCCGTAAAGCAACTTGACAGCAGCAATCTTGCCAAAAGGTGTTAAGCAATACAGCAAAAAAATTGAAATCTGCAATTGCTTAACCCAAGATTAATCTATCCTTTGCCAGTTGATGAGATTCGTTGCTTAAGCTAATGACGCATGCTGAGAACTGAGAGTAGAACATGGCTTTATCGCGACGTAAATTCTTTGCGCTGGCGGGTGCTAGTGCCGCTGGTACGGTAATGATGTCGCCTTTGCAGGCGCTCTATGCTCGCAAAGCGAATGGTCAATCTGTATTTGGCGATGGCTATGGCCCGCTGATTCCCGACCCGAATGGTTTACTAGACTTACCTCGTGGCTTCCAGTACCGAGCTTTCTCCCGGACTGGGGATGTTATGAGCAATAACTCTCTGGTACCCGGAGGACACGATGGCATGGGTGCTTTTGCAGGTCCCAGAGGTACTACCATCTTGGTGCGGAACCATGAACTCAGCCCCACTTCTGCTACCAAAGTTTCTGACCTAAATGCACCTGTGTATGACCCCTTGTGCAAAGGTGGCACCACTACACTGGTAATTGGTAACGATCGCAAACTAATTCGCCACTATCCTTCTATTCAGGGCACCTACCGTAACTGTGCAGGTGGCGTAACTCCCTGGGGCTCTTGGATCACCTCCGAAGAGAACACTTCTACCCCCGAAGAAAATCCTGGCTTGGTTTCTAAGCGTCACGGCTATAACTTCGAGGTGCCTGCTAACGCAACAGGAGCCATTACTCCAATTCCTTTAAAGGCAATGGGTCGCTTTAACCACGAAGCCGTGGCGATCGATCCTCGCACTGGAATTGTTTACGAAACCGAAGATACCGGGGATAGCCTGTTCTACCGCTTTATTCCCAATAAATCTGACAGATTACAAGAAGGTGGGGTTCTACAGGCACTTAAGCTCAAGGATTTCCCGACAGGTGTGCTCACCCGAAATCGACCTACCAGTGTGATTCCTGTAGGCCAACCCCTTGCGGCTGAGTGGGTCACCATTGACGAACCCGATCCAGTCAGCGACGCTGCTCCTACTGGTACTCGCTTCCAGGGGCGTGCGAAGGGGGCTGCTACCTTCAGCCGTGGCGAAGGCATTTGGTTTGGCAATAACGAGCTGTACTTTACCTGTACAGATGGTGGCCCTGCTAGATTGGGTCAAGTTTGGCGGTATGTGCCTGGTGCAACCGCTGAAGACGGTGGTACTTTAACCTTGTTTGTCGAGTCTACTCAGCAAGCTGAGTTACAAGCTCCAGACAATATTGTGGTCTCTCCCTTCGGCGATTTGTTCATCTGTGAAGATGGTTCTGGTGACAACTTTGTAGTTGGAGTCAATGCCAACGGTGAACTTTATCACTTTGCTCGTAACGCTCTCAATGACTCTGAGGTAGCGGGTGCTTGCTTCTCCCCCGACGGTCAAACCATGTTCTTAAATGTTCAAACTCCCGGTATTACCTATGCTATTTGGGGACCTTGGAGCCGAGCTTAATTTAAGTTTGTTAGTTGCTCTCTCTTAATGTTTTAGAATTGGCATTTTTAGAGAGCGATCGCGTTTATCCTTCTCACCTGCGTTAATGTTTGGGCGAATCGTTGCCACTTGGAAACAATAAAGGTTTTCAGGTGGCAATTTTTTAGCTAATTTTTAGATAAATTGGTTGAACAAAAGAGCTTTTTAGGGCCACTAAATTACTCCTCAAGTATTGCTACTAATCGGCAAGGTCACGACAGTAATACTCAGTCGATAAATTCAGTAGAATATCTCTGTCAACTGAAGTTTTATTTTTCCAAAAAGTGCTTTCGGTCCCCGTTCTTAACGCATTACATACGTCTGATGCGGCCTGAAGAATTTGGCGAGGATTGTTTTGAGCTACTTGCCTTAACTGTGGGTTAAGGGTGGGAGAACTTGCCAAAAGACCTAAATACTCTTCAAGAAATTGCTGATCTTTAGTTTGAACTATTTCAACCGCTTTTTCTCCACAGAGGCGATCGAGATTGAGGGTTGAACCACTAGTCGTTCTCATATAACACACTGACGCATCAGTGCTTGGGCCAGTAGAGTAGTCAAACTGCTGAGAGGCAAGAACGGAGTGATTATAGCTTCCTGCTAAATTTATTAATAGAGTGGTTCCTAAGAGATTGGAGAATTTCAAAAGTCTTTTTTCCTCATTGAAACATCTCATGTCGAACAATACATAACTACAACAAATATAAGCATAACCGTAAGATACTTGTCATGAACAAGTTTTTATTTTCAATCTAAACCTTACAGTTTTTGGTTTAATGTTTGTAATTTTTAATAATAGGCTGATGATTAGAAATTTGTATGTTCTCTAACTTAATTTTTTGCTTTTTATAAGCTTCTCTTAGCCTCTACTTAAACTAAGAATTCTTATCTTTCCTAGATAATCAAACTGCCTATTGGTAACAACCTTTTCAAAATTTCAAAGAGGCTGTAGTGAATCTATCAAGACGTAAATTTTTTGCCCTGGCAGGGACATCGGCTGCGGGTGCTGTATTGTTATCTCCTTTGGAAGCTTTTTATGCTAAGCCCTCAATCGCTGCTGGGCCTTACGGTAATTTAGTCGCTGATCCAAATGGAGTCTTAGATTTACCAGCTGGGTTTACCTATCGCAGGCTTTCTGAAACTGGACAAACCATGACCGATGGTTACAGAGTACCTGGTGGTCATGATGGGATGGGTGCTTTTGCAGATGCCAACGGCAATACGGTTCTCATCCGGAACCATGAACTCGCTCCTACCTCTAGTAATGGCTTGAGCGCTCCCAGCACCAGGAAGTACAACACCAACGCTAGGGGCGGCTGCACTAAGTTGGTGGTGAGCCCCACTCGGACTCTGGTATCGCATCGAGGTGTGTTGGCAGGAACGATTCGTAACTGTGCGGGCGGTCCGACCCCTTCAGGATCTTGGCTAACCTGCGAGGAAACCTTTGAAACGAACAATACCAAGAGGCACGGCTACGTATTTGAAGTTCCCAGCAGCGCAACGGGGTTTGTGACACCTGTGCCGCTAACCGCGATGGGACGTTTTAATCATGAAGCTGCTGCTGTAGACCCCAATACAGGGTATGTCTACATGACAGAAGACCGAGGAGATGGGCTGTTCTATCGCTTCATTCCCAACCAAAGAACCAACTTGAGTGCTGGCGGCACTTTATCTGCTTTAAGGATCACCGGTTCCTCCGGAATCAATACCGCCACGGGTTTCCCCAAAAATACTGCTAGAGCAGTGGACTGGGTGACGATCGCGAATCCCGACCCTTCAACGGATACCGTTAGAACAGAGGGATTTAACAAAGGCGCAGCGAGATTCTCTGGTGGAGAGGGGATCTTTTACGGCGGTGGTTATGTCTACTTCACTTGTAAGAGCGGCGGTAGTTCTGGAGATGGACAGATCTGGCGCTATTCACCTGCTAACAACACTGTCGAGCTTTATATTGAACCTAACAACTCCGGTGTCTTAGACAATCCTGACAATATTGTTGTTGTGCCAAACCGAGATATCTTCCTCTGCGAAGACGGCGATGGAACAGACTTTATCCTAGGTGTCACCCCCAGTGGCAGTCTTTATAAGTTTGCTCGGAATGCTCTCAATACATCAGAGTTGGCTGGAGTTTGCTTCTCTCCCGATGGCCAAACGATGTTTGTAAACATGCAAACCCCTGGCATTACCTTTGCGATTTGGGGTCCGTGGTAGACAATTGATGCTGCGATGATTGAGTAGCCTCGTTCAGCGATCGCCACCCTTTATAGGCAAAGAGCGATCGCTGAATCCCAAATTATTTGCTCGACTGCACCCACTCGGTAATCCCAGCCGCAATCGCCTCAGCTAATTTTTGCTGCGCCTTGGGATCGACAATCCACTCGAATTCTTCTGGGTTAATCATGAAGCCCAATTCGAGCAAGACAGCAGGAGCGACGGTAGGACGAGTTAAAGCCAAGTTATTCCAATAGACTCCATAGGAAGGGCGATCGAGCTTTTCTACGAGATAGTCATGCAGAAACACAGCGAGACTGTTGGCTTGGGGATTGTACCAAAACGTGGAAACACCTCTGGTTTTGATCGCGTCGCCGTTGTCTGGGAGGGCGTTGTAGTGCAGGCTAAGGGCGATCGCGGGTTCTAGTTTGTTAATTTGGTTTACCCGATCTTGGGGATATAGGTCTTCATCGCCTTCGCGGGTCATATAGACGGTGGCACCCCGCTTGAGCAACTGCTCTCGTACCAGTTTAGAAATAACCAGCGTCACATCTTTTTCGGGATATCCGGTGGGGCCTTTTGACCCCAAATCGTTGGGGCTACCATGTCCTGGGTCGAGCAGGATGGTGATGCCCTGTAGCGATCGGTTTTTAGATTTCTGAGATGTTTGGGGAGGATGGCGCAAGGACAAGACCAAGCTGGTGCCTTCGTACCGCAGTTTATAACCCCACTGTTGATCTGACTTCAGTTGCAAGGTGTACTGTACCTGAGTTGGAGCAACTTGTTGCCAATCCAGTCGAGAAATTAGGCGATCGGGATTGACATAGATAGTATCCGTCTGGGCGGTGGTGTTGAAAAGATTGAGGGTAAAAGTGCGATCGCCTTGTTGCACGCTCACAGGCACAGGGGCTTGCAAGGGAAACACCACTTCTGTCCAGCCTGGAACTTGACGAGAACTAATGCTGCGAATTAGCGATCGCGGTGGCACTGCGCTGGACGCCAGTCGCGTTTCCTTTTGGTTGATCCAAGCGCCATAATCTAGGCGCAACCAATCTCCTTCTCTGCCTGTCACAGCGGCTCGTGTTCCTTTAGGCAAGGGAGTGAGACGAGAGTAGTCAGTAGTGGGGCCTGTGCGAGCGGTGCCTGCCTCGGCTGTCACCTCTGCCACTTCCAGCTGATTCGGGGCCAAGATGGTGACTTTTCCAGGAGCCGCTTGCGTGGTGCTCGCCCCTTTGGAACTGAGTTGAAATTGCGGTTGGCCTAAATTTCCTGGTGTAGTCGCGATCGTGCAGCCTTGGTATTGCCCGATCGTGGAGCCAACAGAGGGTTGGTTTTGCTGCGTCAGCACCGCAGAGTTTTCTGGCAAATTTACTGCTTGCGTTTGAGCTTGTAAGGGAATCGTTTGGTTGCCGAGCTTGACGCTGACCTGAGCTTGCGGTGGCGCGATCGCCCCAAAACAAATCGATTCTCCAGGCAAATGTGCAATATCCGCAGCAGGAGTCAAAGAATCTTTGGCAAAATTCAACCCGGTGGGCACTTCTGACTGAGCAGCTTGACGGGTGACCTTGAGTTGAATGGTTTGGTTTTGGTAGCGCAGGGTGAATAAATTCTCACCAACTTGCAGCGGAAACGTAGGAGCGAAATGCCCTGCCGCACTGCGTTGAATTGGGCGATCGTTGACCAGCACTTCTCCAGCGGGGGGAGCGGTGCCAATTAAGAAAATGCGATCGCTAGTGGTCTCATGGTTATTCGGTGGGTAGGCCAGGTACAGCGGTTGTGCTGCGATTGTCACGGTTTGCCACAAGACGGCACTACAAGTTCCGACACCAATCGCTGTCCATCCCAAAATTCTGTTCATATCTTTTCTGTCCCTTGGCCTTGTTCATTGTGTCTCCCTGGGGTTTTGTGTTGCAAGTAAGAAGACTTCATCAAAAAAACAAAAAGATTGTTAAATCTAGCTGGTATGGTACTTTAACCAGCATTGATACTCTTGCAGAGTGATAAGGAATACTGTAAAGCAGTTTGCTTTGGTAATAAATTTAACTTTAATTTCCGTAGTTTGAATACCGTAGATTTCCGCCCAAAAACCGTCCATGTCCTTTGAGTAGAGGAATTCTATGAGCCTAAACTTCGCTGAGCTGTTTGACGAAAGCTATTATCTGGGGACGAATCTTGATGTAGCGCAAGCCGTCGCTTCAGATGCATTCACCAGTGGTCTCGATCACTTCACTCGGTTCGGTCGTTTAGAGGGGCGAGATCCTAGTGCTTTTTTTGACACCAAGTACTACCTCAGTACTAACCCGGATATTGGTGTAGCGATCGCTGCTGGAACTATCCCTAGTGCCATTGATCATTTCGTGCAGTTTGGGCAGATAGAGGGACGTGAGCCGATTTTTCTGTTTGATAGCAACTACTATTTGGCAAAAAATCCTGATGTGGCTCAGGCTGTGGCAGCGGGCATCTTTAGCAGCGCCTATGACCACTTTTTGGAGTTCGGGCAACGAGAAAGTCGGAGCTTCGGCCCGTTTTTCGATACCAACTATTACCTCAGTACCAATCCTGACGTGGCTCAGGCTGTGGCAGCAGGAACGATTACAAGTGCAGTGAGCCACTTTCTGCAATTTGGGCAAGTGGAGCGGCGTGATCCCATTCCCTTATTTGATAGCGACTACTATTTAGCCCAGAACCTCGATGTAGCTCAGGCAGTAGCAGCAGGCGCTTTCAACAGTGGTTATGAGCACTTTGCTCTGTTTGGACAAGGGGAAAATCGCAGTCCGAGCCCGGCTTTTGACGGGAGGGCTTACTTGGCGCGTTATACCGATGTTGCCCAAGCGGTGGCAGCAGGAATCTTCAAAAGCGCTTTCGAGCATTTTGCCTTGTTTGGCCAAGCGGAAAACCGTCTGGGAGTCAATGCTGCTCCTGTGGTCGGCAATCAAGCAATCACGACCAACGAAGATGTGGCGATTACCGTCAATGGCTTGCTGAATATTAGTGATAGCAATGGTGATACGATCGCGATCGCTAGTGTCGGTCCAGCCGCAAACGGCACTGTGACCCTCAATCAGGACGGCACCCTCAGCTACACACCCAACCTCAACTTCAACGGTAGTGATACCTTCACTTATACAGTGGCTGATGCCTTTGGTGGTACCGCGATCGCCACGGTGAATGTCTTAGTGAATCCATTACCGGATATCCCGATCGCAACTAACGACACGATCTCCACCAGCGAGGACACCCGACTGACGATTAGCAGTAATCTTCTCTTTACTAATGACATTGAGCCTGACGGCCAAACCTTACTCATTACTGGCTTTACCCAACCTGCAAATGGCTCGGTGGTAGGAAATGGTGACGGTACTTACGTCTACACGCCCAACGCCAACTTCAATGGCACAGAGAGCTTTACCTACACTGTGACTGATGGCCTCGACGGTTCTGCTACAGCAACGGTGACGATCTCGGTTGGAGCCGTTAATGACACCCCAATCGCTGGATCTGATAGCTTCACCACAAATGAAGACACGTCCCTCAGCTTTACCCAAGCGAACTTACTCACGAACGATTCAGACGTTGAAGATGGACTGCTGACAATCACAAGCTTTACTCAACCTACAAGTGGCAGTTTAGCCAGAGATAACAACGGCAACTACCTCTACACCCCTGCCCCCAACTTCAACGGCAGCGCCAGCTTTACTTACACCGTTACAGATAGCAATGGTAGTTCGGCGATCGCTACAGCCAACCTAGTAGTGAACTCGGTCAATGACTTGCCCATTGTCGGCAGCAATACCGCGACCACAGTTGAAGACACGGCTTTAACTTTGAACGCAATAGACTTACTCGCCAACGACTCGGATATAGAGATTGGAGAGTTGCTCATTACTAGCTTTACCCAACCTGGGAACGGCAGTTTAGTGGGTAACAATAACGGCACTTATCTGTATACACCCAACTCCAACTTCAACGGCAGCGATAGCTTTACTTACACCGTTACCGACAGCAATGGTGGCACCGCTAGTAGTACGGTGACTCTCAGCGTGACTTCAGTTAACGATTTGCCGATCGCAACTGGAGACAGCTTTAGTTTGGATGAGGATGGCACGCTGACCATTACTGCCAACAATCTGCTGCTCAACGATCGAGATGCAGATGGCACCCCGCTGCTGATTACCAATTTCACCGCTGCTTCCAAGGGGCAATTAGTCGATCGAGGCGGCAATACCTACCTTTACACCCCAGAGCCTGGGTTTAGTGGCAGCGATAGCTTTACTTACACCATTACAGATGGCACCAGCAATAATGCAACGGCCGTAGCTGTGGTCACGCTCACCGTTAATGCGGTCAACGACATTCCCATTGTTGGCAATGATGCGTTTACCACCAATGAAGACACAGTGCTCACGCTCAATGCCACCAACTTATTGACGAACGATTCTGATGCGGAAGGAGAACCACTAGCGATCGTTAGCTTCTCGCAACCCGCGAATGGCAGTGTTATGGGTTTTGGCAATGGCACGTATCTGTACATGCCCAAGGCAGACTTTAGTGGCAGCGATAGCTTTACTTACACTGTCAGAGATGGTGTGGGTGCGACAGCAGTAGCCAGCGTTAATCTCACGGTGGTTAAGGACACGAATGTTCCGCCTATTGCCCTAGATGACTTTGTGACAACCGATGAAGACACGGCGATCGCCAGCTTCAACGCCTTTGCGAATGATACTGATGTCGAAAATACTCCGCTTACCCTCGTCTCGTTTACCACACCTGATCAAGGCACTGTCACCTTTAGCGAGGAAGGGGTCTTTACCTACCAGCCTAATTTTGGCTTCAACGGTAGCGATAGCTTCAGCTACACCGTCAAAGATGGCAATAATGCTACGGCCTCTGCCACCGTTCGCATCGGGGTGAATGCAGTCAATGATGCGCCTGTGCTCAATCCTGAGGCTGCACCTCTATTAACGG
Organism: Trichocoleus sp. FACHB-591; assembly: GCF_014695845.1. Classification (NCBI taxonomy): domain Bacteria; kingdom Bacillati; phylum Cyanobacteriota; class Cyanophyceae; order Leptolyngbyales; family Trichocoleusaceae; genus Trichocoleus; species Trichocoleus sp. FACHB-591. The sequence goes on along the minus strand of NZ_JACJPA010000038.1, from coordinate 16,086 downwards.
CGATCGCTCCTACTGCCACCGACAGTCCCGGTAATATGGTGTTTGAGTTATTGGGTACCCAAGTCACGGACTCGGACGTAGGTGCCCTCTCAGGCATTGCCATCACAGAAGCGAATGATGCCAGCGGCACTTGGCAGTACTCCCTCGACAATGGCAACAACTGGACGGACATCTCTGGAGTTTCAGAAAAGTCAGCTCAGTTATTAGCTGGCGAAGAACTGATTCGCTTCCAGCCAGAACCTAATTTCCTGGGCCTTGCCACTTTTACATTCCACGCTTGGGATCTCACAGATGGCCAAAACGGCGAGACCATCGACTTAACCACGAGTGGCATAGGTGGTAGTAGTGCCTTTAGTAGTGGTACCGAAACTGCCATGCTTCCAGTTGTTATCGGCGGTATAGTTCTCGATCCGTTACCCGGAACCGGATCTGGAATTTAATTTCAACTATTTGAAGCATTGATTAATTAGCAGCGGGGGTGTGCAAAGGTATACCCTCGCTTTTGTTTATAAACACGAATGCGATCGCGTCCCTCCTAAAATTTGGCTACTATTTTGGATACAAGTAGCCATGCCCAGAGTCTTTGAGGCTTCATACTGAACAGCATGACCAGCAATCCCAACTCATCTCAGTCTCACTCGCCTATGTCTGCGCCGGAACCCGGCTCACCTGACTCTAACTCTGGCGCTAATAGCCTTAATGGTGCGGCGAGTAATCAGCTTTACCAAGAAAACTTAGCGGCTAACCAATCATTAGGGGCACTAACGAGTAATTCTTTACAAAAGTCGCGGCAGCCTGTCGTGCGGCATGCCCAGTCTCAGAAAGGGGTTCCGGGTAGCTCGCCAGCGACCACCGCTGCTACTTCTGTCATGATCTTGGCAGCGATCGCGATCATGCTGATTGGGTTTGGACTGGATAATGCTTGGTTTGGTTGGGCAGGGGCTTTGGTGGCTTTGCTGCTGTCTTTGCAGGTGGTGTGGCCTGTTTGGCAACCTGCGATCGCCGAGTTATTCCCCCGACAAGAGCAATCGGTTTGGATCGGCACTGTAGGACTGATCGCAGCTCTGGTGGGTCTTTATCAACTTACTGGCTTCAATCAGCGCCTGAATAATTGGATCAATCAGTTAAATTGGGATGCGGTTGGAGCGTTAGGCGAAGTTTTTGGCGCGTTAGGGCAGATTTTAATTGCGGTTTTAGCGGTTTATATTGCTTGGCGACAGTATGTGATTTCCAAAGACCTGACAATCCAGCAGAACCTTATTACTCAACAGCAAACCATTGACACCTATTTCCAAGGTATTTCAGATCTGGTGTTGGATGACCAAGGGTTGCTAGAAGATTGGCCACAAGAACGGGCGATCGCGGAGGGCCGTACGGCTGCCATCTTTAGCAGTGTGGATGCGGGTGGAAAAGCCAAAATTATTCGGTTTCTCTCGCGGGCCAAGCTGCTAAGTCCCTTAAGGCGCGATCGTCGGTTGGGCCGAGCCATTTTGGATGGGGTTGGTGGCTACGAAGAAGACCGAATTCATGGGGTCCGAGTCATTGACTTAGGGGTGATGCTGGCTGGGGCAGATTTGTCTGGGACTGATCTTCGCTGGACTGACTTAAGCGAAGCCAATTTAGTCCGGGCGAATCTTAACAACTGCGACCTAGTAAAAGCCAACTTAGCCAGAGCAATTTTGTATGAAGCCAAGCTGCAAAAGGCTGACCTAGAAGGCACCCGTCTGTTCTATGGCAACCTTGATACTGCCACGCCTCGCAGCCGCACAGAGGCTCCTGACTACCGCGCTGGCCTGCATACAGGGGCAGTCGTAGAAAACGCCGATCTCACGGGGGTAAAACTGTCGGAAGATCAACGCTGCTACTGCTGTGCTTGGGGCGGCTCCAAAACTAGAAATACAATCATGGGCGGCTGTGAAGGCATTCCCAATCTACTAGGTCGTTAACTTAGAGTAATTCACGCCTTTAATCTGAAGTTTGAAGAGAATTGTATTCTTTACCATCCCAGTAGATGGTGCGGTTAGCTGATGCTGCTTTTGCCATCAAAATTCCTTCTCCTAGCGCTGAGATTGACGGATATTTAGCCATTTCTTCCTGAGGAACAACTGCCCAAATATCATCGGCACCCAACTTGTCGGGATCATCAATGATAGTTGCCTGCTCTGTACCACCCTGAAAAATTGCCATTACTAAAGGAGAACTCAAGCCATTTTGAACTGGTTTTTCTTGCAGCATTAAGGCAATATCAATTTTGCTGTCGCCGTTAAAGTCTCCTCGCAGATATAGAGGTCTGATGTCTCTAAAGACCATGACATAACGTTCATTCAACTTTTGCTTAAAAAAGGATTCTCTAACCCATAGAGGCACGTTGCTATATCTAATTTGGGCAATAAAGGAGGATTGGTCTGACCCATCGCCATCGCCCTGCACTGTTTTAGGATCATATGTGGTGTCATAACTAGCAGTTTGCGGGGAGGGCTCAGACGGCTTGCTAGGACTGCTCTCTGATCCAGGAGTTGAGGTTGGAACCTGATTTTGGGAGTTCTGTGCAGTCTCCACCGAACGATTTGAAGCACGATTTGTGGAACAAGCGATCGCAAACCATAACAGAAGACAAATTGTTGTCCAACGAGCGATTGAAGTTTTCTTCATAGTATTTTCTCCTCCTTTTGCCGAGGTGAAGATTTCTTTTTAGTTTTAATTTCTTTTGAAGAGAAGACAGAGCGATCGCCCCAATAGAATCACACGCGATCGCTATTTCTAAAGCATGATTAACCCTAAAGATATAAATACAGGCTGAATTAAAGGCTTTTCGCAAAACCTCATCTTCCTGTCTGTAGCAAGCAGAATGCCTGCACTACGAATAAATTCAAGGAATAGGAAAAATAAAGTTCAAATAATATTTTTTAGAGAATTTTTTCTCCGGTATTGAGTAGTTACTTGCTCAATAAAAGCTTGCCATTGCGGCGCTGGAGTCCAAATTTGCTGTAAGTCTTGGAGTGCTGCTTCAGGAGCAACATTTTGGCAAAGGGTGCGGTATAAAAACATAAATGCTGAAACCCGCATATTGGCAGCACAATGGACAAACACTTTTTTGTCGTGGTTAGCTGCCATCACCTCAAAGAAATTCAAAGCATCCTCAACCTGCGGTTTTTCCCAATCAACTGGAATGTGAATATATTCCATCCCGTAACTCGTAACGATCTCTGCTTCGTTTGGCAGCGCATTGGTTGAGGTGGGTAGCGCTAAATTCACCACAGTTGCGTAACCTGCGGCTTTAATGGCTACGAACTGCTCGACACTCGGTTGTCCGGCTGTGCCGATTTTGTCAGATAGGCTGAGGAAAGCTCGAATTTCTGCAAGTTCAGGGTTGCTCATCTTAATCTCCTGATCTATTGCTGAGTCTATGGTTAATCAACGCGGGGCGATCGCTCAGAGTAATAGCAACTAAGGGTATATTCATCACAAGGTCAGCGTGCAAGTACTGGCAGGCTAGAGACGGATCATGCGCCCTCATTATTCTTTTGTAGTTCCTATTTATAACGAAGAAGCTACCATCCCAGAGCTGTATCGCCGCATTAGCAGCATCATGGACCGCATGGATGGGCCAGTGGAGTTGATATTGATTAATGATGGCAGTCGCGATCGTTCTTGGGAACTATTGCGGGAGCTGCACCAACGGGATGCGCGGGTTTGCTACTTGAGCTTGGCTCGCAACTTTGGCCATCAAATCGCGGTGACGGCGGGGCTAAACTTTGCCCGTGGGCAAATTGTGGTGATTTTGGATGCAGATTTGCAAGACCCACCAGAACTGATCCCCGACATGGTGGAAAAATGGCGGCAAGGCTATCAAGTGGTTTATGCCCAACGCACGCAGCGCCAACGCGAAGGTTGGTTTAAGCGTTTCACGGCCTATGCTTTCTATCGCATCCTGAAGCAGTTAGCCGATGTCGAAATCCCCACCGATACGGGAGACTTTTGTTTGCTCGATCGCCAAGTGGTGGATGTGCTAAATGCGATGCCAGAGCGAAATCGTTATATTCGAGGGCTGCGATCGTGGGTCGGGTTTCGGCAAACCGCAATTTTGTTTGAGCGAAACCCTCGCTTTGCGGGAGATGTGAAATATACGTTCCGCAAGTCCTTAGGGCTAGCTGTGAATGGTTTGGTTTCGTTTTCCAAAGTACCGCTGCGCATTTCGACTTATATTGGGCTATTTTCTGCGGCGATCGCGCTTTGTATGGCAATTTTGGTGCTTTACTGGCGATTTTTTGCCCCGGGTTCACCTTTGACTGGTTACGCGGCCATTATCGTGGCGGTCTTTTTTCTGGGTGCGGTGCAATTGGTCAGTATCGGCATCTTGGGCGAATACATTGGCCGCATCTACGAGGAAATCAAAGGTAGGCCCCTCTACACCCTTGCAGAAGTGCAGGGATTCCACGAAGCAGAGGCCCCCAGCCCCAAGGTAAGCTCGAACGGTCACGCAGAGCGTCGATAACGGCCAACATGATGCAGGAAACCAGCCAACCGTTAACCGCTAAGTACTACCTGCTAACTACCCACTGCCACTACCTGTCCCGTCTCTGCCGATCGCCGCGCTGCGTCTGCCACTCTCAAAGCGTACAAACTGGCCTCTGGAGACACATATAAAGGAGTGCCTTTATAGAGATGATCTAAAACATTGGCTGTGTCTTTCGCGAATAAACCCCGTCGTCCACCCACCTCAACCACCTGCTCGCCAGCAGCTTGAATTAAAGTGCCGCGATCGCCATCAAAGACTAAAGCTCCTTGTGTTCCTTGCACTTCAAAGGTGCGAGCCGATTGCCATAGAGTTTCCCCTTTGCCATAGGTGACTTCAGCTAGCACCCCATGGGCGAAATTCAAGTGGGCGGTGCACAAGCAAGCTTGATAGAAACCAGAGTCTTGATCGGCTTCAGGTTGTCTCCAGTAACGCGCCTGACAACTCACAGTTGTAACTGTGCCAAACAAATCGGTTAAGCGATGAATCCGGGAAGTAGCACCCGAAAAGGGAAAGCCAAACAGTTCTGGTTGGTAAGTCCATTTTTGCGGCGCGGGATTTTGGGGATTGATTGTGGCGTAGCGGGCATGAAAGACAGAGCCGATCTGGGGCAAAGATTTCCGTAGGGCCTGATGCAAGCCACCTAAGAGTTCAATATGCTCGACATGCAGTAATTTGTTTTGGGTTTTAGCTAGGGCAATCAGCATCTCTGCCTCAGCTACATCCAAAGCCAAGGGATATTCAACCACAACATGCTTGCCTGCTTCTAGGGCTGCTCGGGCGATCGCTCCGTGATCCCGATTTACCGTACAGATCACCACTAAATCAATTTCTGGGCGATTGAGTAAGGCTGACCAATTGTCCAACGCCTCAGCTTGGTAAGTTTGGCTAAAGGCAACGGCTCTTCCTAGCTCGTGGCCCACTACTGCTACTAGTTGCGATCGCGAATCTGCTTGAAATGCCTCTGCTCGTAACTTTGCGGCATAGCCAGTCCCAACCAACCCTACATTGAGGGGAAATGGAACCATATCTTTGAAGAAATGCGTGGTCACAGCTACAAATCCAAGTCAGTACTAATGAATAAGATGGCGAATCTATAGATTACCGAATTGTTCTAATCCAGGTAGACAGTTTTAGTTCCAACCCGACTAACTAGCGTAGTTGATGAATTCTAATAAAACAGATAATTCTTACTAATTTATCGCTTGATTTTGGAACTAATAGAATTCCATTTGTCAACTGCTAAACCCTCATAGCATCTTACTTCTAAGCCATAAATCTAATAAATGGGCTGAGAAAGGAACCTGTAAAAGCCATTTAGTCAAGCCTTTACCCGTCCCATAAGTATAAGTAGATCAAATGACCAAATTTCATTACGAATCCCATTCAACCCAACACCTGATTTGGTGTTACAAGTTTTAATTTTTCCCGTAGTATCTAGAAGTGAAGCTGATGAAGGAAGCCATTACTCAGGAAGATGCCTGAAGTCGCCTTTCTACAGGCTTTACGTGCCGATTCATTGAACAGAGAGGACTACTGCATGCCAACTTTTAAGGTCACCTTGATCAACGAAGCTGAAGGGCTCAACACCACTATTGAAGTTCCTGATGACGAGTACATTCTTGACGCCGCAGAAGAGCAGGGAATTGACCTTCCTTACTCCTGTCGCGCTGGTGCTTGCTCTACCTGTGCTGGTAAGATCACCAGCGGCAGCATTGATCAAAGCGATCAGTCCTTCTTGGATGACGACCAAATCGAAGCTGGTTTCGTGCTAACTTGCGTGGCTTACCCCACCTCTGATTGCACCATCCTGACCCACCAAGAAGAAGAACTGTACTAAAAAATTCGTTTTGTAGGGCCAGAGAGAAATGCTGATTGGTTGAGTTCTCTCTGGCTCTCACCAAGCTTCTAAACCTTTTTGCTAAAAGAGGAACTTAGATGATATTGGTCGAGGGAGTAGGCAGGAGTGCGAGTTGCACTGCCTGCCTTATTTTTTAGCTTCTAGGAGCCGTTTGGGGAGACGGAATGCGCCAAAAGGTCAGCGCTTGACTAATCGGTTGAATCTGAGTGCCTGGATAGTAGAAGCTCAAAATTTTCTGATTAGTCCAGCCCAACTTGCCTAGACGGTAGGAGCCAGTTTGGCTTAACCCTACGCCATGTCCCAGCCCTCCTCCCACAAAGGCGTAACCTTTGAGAACTTTGTTAGCTCCGTAAATGGGGTCTAAGTAAAAGAGGGTGCTGTTGGGCGGGTAGAAAGCGTTAAGAATGTCATCTTTTTCTAACTCGATCGCGCCTCGATCCGTTTGTGCCACCATCTTCAACACGCGTCCCGCAGGCGATCGCTCGGTGACCTGGAGTTGTTGAATGGCTGTGAAATCAGCTAAGGGATGTTTATTACTCTGCAAATATTGCTTCAGATCTGTGGTCAGCCGAGCTAAACTGCCCTCTTCGCGCCAGCGGAACATATCCCACCCCTCTTCATTGAAGCCTTTACGCTGAGTAATAAAAGCCCGGAAGTTTTGCTCATTGGCTAAGCTGCGCTGCGATAAATCCCAAATGTTAGCGGCTGAATCGATCACGGCTCGCAAGTAAGGCCGAGGGGCTCCATTCCAGACATCACTAAAGGGCGCGGTTACTCCACCTGTGGTCGAGGAGTATAAAGCGTCCACGAGCTCGTTTTGGTAAGTCAGCACCAAGCCCCGAGTCGCTGCGATCGCGCGATCGGCTTCAGGCACGGTTCCAGTTAATCCCCAATACACTTGGCATTGAGTATCGGCGCAAAGCTCATAACCATCGATCGCAAAGCGACGTAAATTGCGTAGGGCGTAAGTACGAGCCAAAATTGCTTGGGCTTCGACCGCAGGCTGGGGGGCTCCTGCCCCAATTTCGTGCGGCACAACGCCTCGCAAGTACGTTTCAATGGGAACTTGATTAACGAGGGTATAGGTGCCGTAGGAGTTGGGTTGCAGGCGTATTGTCCCGGCATAAAGCCGACTGGTTTGCTGCTCTTTGGCTATTTGTTCGGGAGTTTTGTTTTTCTCTTTGCTGCCCGGTGTGACCTGAACCAAACTGCTGCTACTACTGACTTGCAACTGATCCCGGGTGTAGCGGTAGCCATCTACGATAAACGAGGCTTTCGGGACTTGGGAAAGAACTTGTGAATCAATATACGCAGTCGCATTACCTTGGTCTTGCAAGCTTTGCAGTAGTAAACGCCGCAGGAGCGGGGAACTGTACACATCCCGCTTGGCCCAAACTTGCCAGCGTTCCGGCTGGGCGACTTCAACTTCAATCCCTTGAGCCTGCCACTTGGCAGCGCTGTCTTCAGCACTCTCGAAGCTGCGGTGAGTACTCAGGACCACTCGCTCATTGACTTGAGGTTCTGGCAGTGGCTGCATCACCACATCCATCTTTACCTTGGTAGTGCTCAGGGTTTGGCGGATGGGGCCTGTCGTAAAAGTTATGGTCAGGCGATCGCCCGCTGGGGCTTGCAAAGTTAGTTCATCGGTGGGTTTGGTGCCAAATCGTTGCACAACGCCAAGTTGTAGCTCTGGTTCTGGGGGCGCAGCAGAGACTCCTGCCTGGACTCCTAAGCCTGCTAAGCAGGAAGCAGCGATCGCCATACCAGATAACTCAAACCAAGGGAGACGCAGTGGGTTTCTCTGAACCTTGGGGTTTTTAGCTTTAGAGGAAGCAATGGGTTGAAGCGGTTGGCTCACAGGTCGCGGCATCGCAAGAAGACTTCTTTGACAGAATACGGCAGTTCGACGAAAAAAACAGGGAAAAAGATCCGTAATTTTTATCAGGCTTAACAATCTCTTTCCTGGCTGCTCAGTAAGTCGCAGCGACAAGAGAAATTATAAAAAATGTTGCAAATCGTAGTCGGAATGAGTATGATTTAGGATATAAGTAATCATCTCTCAGCTGCAGTCGATGGCCAGAATTGAAAATATTCCCATCCAAAAAATCCGTCGTCCTTTGTTCCGACAAAACGACCCTGCTAAAGTTGCCGCTTTGATGACTTCTATTGAGGCAGAAGGCTTAAGAGAACCCATTGATGTTTTAGAAGTTGAGGGCGAGTACTACGGGTTCTCAGGTTGCCACCGTTTCGAGGCTTGTAGTCGCTTGGGTCATGAAACGATCCGCTGCAACGTTCGTCGTGCGCCTCGCTCAGTTTTGCAGATGCACCTAGCCTAAAGCTGAAAGTAGCAACCGAGTAAACTGCCTTTTGTATTAACCCTGACATTTATCATCCTGACATTTAGCGATGACTATCTAACTGGCATAATCTAGTTGCAAGCTGGATGGTTAGCTAACAAAATCCTTGAGTTACCTACGGAGATATTATGCAAGCCCAATCTAAAGGTATCGCCATCAATATCGGTATTAGTGAAGCCGATCGCAAGGAGATTGTAGACGGACTTTCCCGTCTGCTGGCGGATACTTACACGCTTTACCTCAAGACTCATAACTTCCACTGGAACGTGACGGGTCCCATGTTCCAGACTCTTCACCTCATGTTTGAGACTCAGTACACCGAATTAGCTTTGGCTGTGGATCTAATTGCTGAGCGAATTCGTGCCCTTGGATTTCCTGCTCCTGGCACCTACAGCGATTTTGCCCGACTTAGCTCGATCGACGAAACTCCGGGTGTCCCCACCGCCGACGAAATGATTCGTCTCTTGGTAGAGGGTCAGGAAGCTGTGGTTCGCACTGCTCGCTCTGTTTTTCCAGCCACGGAGCGGGTTAATGATGAACCAACGGCTGATTTGCTAACGCAGCGGATGCAAATTCATGAAAAAACAGCTTGGATGTTGAGAAGCCTACTCGATCAGTAAGATCTCGAATCATTACTTGGGACGTCATCAACTTCAGACTCACGAGCGGGTAGAACATGAGATGGTATTACTTCAGAGCTACCCGTTGAAGTGCAAGTAGGATGATCCCAGCGAACTCTCCAGACTACACCCATCAGTTGCGATCGCTTATGCAACCGGTGGGTGTTTCCAGCTTTAAAACCCTAGCTCAAAAAGCCGACGTGTCAGAGTGGCAGGTGCGGCAACTGCGGCAAGGACAAGCTACTCAGATGCGAGCCGAAGCTTTGATTAAGCTCAGCCAAGCTCTAAAAATCTCCTTGCCTGAGCTAATTAGCACTTTTTCTCAGGTTGCCCTAGAGCCAGAGGTACGTCCTGTTTCGCCGACAGTCAGTGAAACGGGTTTGGAGGCCGAACTGGTAGCCGTGAAGTTGGAGTATGAGCGATCGCAAGCGCAATTGGCTCAACAACGAGAGGCACTTTGGCAAGAGTTTCAACAATCTGTTTTGCAGGCAATTGAATCTTGGCTTCTGCAATGGCCGACAGCGGCTTATGCAGCTCAACAAAACCCTCAAGCACCAGCGGTTAGACTGCTACCATTACTGCGACCGATTGAAACTTTATTACAGCAGTGGGGAATCGAGGCGATCGCTGAAGTGGGAACGGAACTGCCCTACGACCCAACCCAGCATCAATTGATGGAAGGAATTGCTCAACCTGGCGATCGCGTCCGAGTCCGCTACACAGGTTATCGTCGAGAGGAGAAGCTGCTTTATCGCGCTAAGGTGAGTCCTGGGGTTGTAGCTAAGCCCTAAACACCTTTGTTTTAGCATCCTCCAAGATTCAGAACCTACGCCAGCTCAATAATCTCTCATTTGACTGATGCTGCAATTGTGTGGATTTGTTGCAGTAGAAAGAGTGCTGAAGCGTGGAGAAAAATAAAAATGCGTAAGTTAAATATTGGTTTGACCGAAGAACAGCGTCAAGGCGTGATTGGATTGTTGAATCGTGATCTGTCTAACGCTTATTTGCTTCTGATCAAAACTAAGAAATACCACTGGGATGTAGTTGGTCCTCAATTCCGCTCTCTACACCAAATGTGGGAAGAGCACTACCAAGCTCTGACCGAAAACATTGATTCACTGGCTGAGCGCGTCCGGATGTTGGGCGGCTACCCCGTTGGAACTGCTCAAGGCTTTTTGGAAAACGCATCCATTGAAGAGCATGGGGGTGACGTTCCTACAGCAGAGCAAATGGTTTCTAACTTGGTCGGTGACCACGAGCAGGTGATTCGTAATCTGCGTGACCATGTAGACCAGTGCTCCGAAAGCTTCCATGATGAGGGAACTGCTGACTTCCTCACAGGTTTGATGGAACAGCACGAAGAAATGGCTTGGATGTTGCGCTCCTTCATTGAAGGGCAGTCAATCCAGCCTGATGGTCAGACTAGTGCAGAACCCAAGCTGACTGTAGCTGCGAACTAAATTAGTTTTGTAGATTAGAAGTTTTAGGGTAAGAGAGGTAAAGCTTAGGCTTTGCCTCTTTTGCTTATGAAGATTAATTGACTGTGATTAGGCGATCGCTACTAAAAAGCCAAAAGTTTTTAGTAAGAATTTCCCTAGAGTCTTTTCTCAGAGTAATTAGCTAATTTCCTGTGGTTAGGCGCAATCGCTGATACAGGTTGAGTCATTTGGCTAGGGGAGTTTCGGGGTCTGTAAAGAGAGAATTGAGTTGTTAAGCGCAAACTTTTTCTTACTTGAAGAGATCTGACCCATATGACACCGGAAGAATTCAGAGAGGCTTATCTAGCAGCTCAAAATGGCCTTGGAAATGATCTGCAAACGCTAGTGAGTCTGTCTAAAAAATTCAGCGAATTGGCAACTAAATTCAGTGAGCTAGCAGATAAAATCCCAGTAAATTACTCAAAAATCAATGAGATTGTAGAAGACTTTATTGATCAGCAAGAGCCCTAACCGCTAGTTAAATGATTGAGTAAGCGGTCTTCAGTTCAACTTCAATTGTTTTCACCAAATTCTCTAGAGCGATCGGTTTTGTGAGATACGCACATGCTCCCAAATCGATCGCTTTTTGCTTCTCGCTCTGGAAGGCGTAGGCAGAGGCAACGATGACGGGAATGGCAGACCAGACAGACGATTTTAATTGCTGAAGCAAAGTCAATCCATCAATGCAAGGTAGCTTCAGGTCGAGAAGCAGTAGCTCAGGTTGGAACTCAGCTAAGGCTGAAAAGAAGTTGAGGCCATCCGGTAGGCTCAGAACCGTGTAACCTTCAGCTTCTAAACAGTCGTGAGTAATTAAGCGATGCAGCTCATTGTCTTCAACAATCAAGATTCGCTCTTTAACAGTGGTTGAATTGTGAAGTTCAGTGATTGTCATCGCTATCTCTATCAAGTTCCTGTAAAGCTTCGAACTTCCTATATTGTGCGTTCAATTTTTTCCGTTGTACTCACTGAACTGGCCGAACTATAGTTAGCGAAATCGCGTAAAAATTGCGCTCGCTGAGCAAATTTTATACCTTCACGGTTTAATCAGTTAGACAGCATGGTGTTTTCCTAAAGTAGGCATTGCTCCCCTATTACATTTACTAGTGCGATCGCTGCCTCGCTTCATCCCTGCGCTTTCCTTACTGTCTGTCACGCTCTAGTCGTTGAATAGCAGTTTTCCAATACCAGGCTTCAAGATGTCTGCTTGCTAAAACGCTCTTTTCGTAGAGCACCATTGAAAATATAGCCAAACGGCTTGATGCAATCTTGAGGGTATATTTCATTCATGTGGTTAATGCTGATCTCTTTAGCTGCCCTCACCGGAGGCATTTGTGGCTGGATCTTCCAGGGGTACCGCTCCATTATTCTGGGAGGTGCAATTCCTTGGTTTGGGCTGCTGGCGTGGCTGCTCTACAACGAGTATTTCGTCCCTTACCAAGGAGGTGGAGCATCCATGTGGCCGATCGCTCAACTTTTTGCTGGCTCTATAGTGGCTGTGGTGGGTATACTTGCAGCGGTTGTTGTTCGTGAAGTGAAGGCGAGATTGCGAGGAAACAAGCGACCATAAAACCGGGCGTTCACAAATCGAACCCGTACGAATCTTTTTCCTATTATGTTTTACGTTTACTGACGCGATCGCTGCCTCGCTTCAGCTCTGTGATCGCCCCACCACATTAGTGCTAGGACAGGGATGCCTATCACTAGAGGCACCAGAAATCGGAGATCGGCTGCGGCTACCCCTACTCCGGAAATGGTGAGAGTAAGGAGTGCTGTAATGAAGTATCGGGTGTTAATGCCTTTTCCCAGATGCTTGAGCAGTAGTAACACTGGCCAAAAAATGACAAAGAAGGCCAAGGCGAATAGGAATATACCCAACAGCGAATAAAAGATGAAAGTCAAAGACATACAAAAAGCTTAAGACGAGAAGTTCTGCCAAATACCCATTCAGGATGCCCCACAAGCGATCGCATCAGCATGATAACGCGATCGCTTGTGGTAGTGGAGTTGTAATTTTATTCTTACCGTTTGCAGCTTATGAATTGCATCGTTACCGAGTTCATGCGGCGGCTGTAGTTGGTGCTTTCTTGCTTTTTCGGATGATTAAGAGCAGGTTTTGTATGGGGAGGTTGACTGTAACTTGACCTCTAAGAGTGTTGTTTCCTTACTTCAATAGGGCGATCGGTCCCCTAGTGTCGATCGCGCCTCAATTTTTCAATCGCTGCTTTGCAATTTCCTCTCTCAAAACCAATTAGACGTTCGGCTAAGGCTTTGTCACCACCACACATTCTGATGAGTTGCCGCTTTAGGTCTGGGTTTTGCTTGGCTTCCAATCTGGGCAGTGCTATGGGTTTGCCTAACTCCTGCACAGCCCAAAATATAACGACTGCCGCTGAAGCGATCAAAAAGAACCAAATCCAAAAACTGAAAAAGCCATAGCTACGGAACAAGACTGAGCTAAGTACACCTAGAGCGATGCCAGCATATGTGCTCTGATTGATGATCTGTTGCTGGTGATGGGTGAATTGCTGATTGTTTTTCACGAAAATACTGACGGGGGAGAGTCAACGGCCGGCTCTGGATTTCTCTAGAGAAGACTTTGTTCATGTTTCCCGTAATAGTGCGATCGCTCCCGCTAAAAAATAAACTCAGCGAGGTCTGTTTAAAACAAAGCCCGCTCAATTTAATGAGCAGGCCTTATGCGATCGGAGCGGCGGGATTCGAACCCACGACCCCTACTACCCCAAGGCAGAAATTTGTCGGCTAAAGCTTCCTGATAGCAATGGTTTCAAGAATTCTCAATTGCTGGGATATCAAAAAGATCTCAATTCTATGGGCGGAAGCGATCGCCTTTTGCCTACTCCACTAGTGAGATTTATTCAGCTTGCTCATCGCATGACCGATCGCAGTCACGAGTGCACAGGTTGCCAGGATGATGGCAGCAGGGCTGTAAGGAGCAGGCCAGGGGGGAGTGGTATTCGGTTGGCTTGTAGTAGAAACCGATTGTATAGGTTGTTGAATTTGCCCTCCTGAGTTTGGGGTAGGTTGAATCTGAGTTGGCGATATTTGGTTTGGGGTAGGTTGAATCTGAGTTTTGCCGATTGCGGTGAATAGCACACTAGTAGCCAGGATGATGGCAGCAGGGCTGTAAGGATCAGGAGGTAGCGGGGGAGTCGCGCTGGGTTGGCTAGCAGTAGGAAGTAGTTGTGCTGGTTGCTGAGATTGAGACGGTTGGTTTGGGGTGGGTTGAATCTGACTCATGCTTGGAACCTTGTTGGTTGAATTCGTTACTGCAACCAGGTTCACTTTTGGGGTATGAGGCAAAGCAAATACCCCAAACAGGTAAGTATCACCCGCTTAGAGGGAAGGCTAGAGTAGTTTGGGGTAGTTTATTCCTCTTGGGTACCCTAACCTAGCCCAAACTTTTTCGCTAAGAGCTGAGTCAACTCAATGCCACGAGCTACTTATGGTCCTCAAGTCAAAGTCAGAGCCCAACGCTTGTTTGAGGCAATTCTGAGCTTTGCTCATGATGAACTCGAGGGTTGTGAGCAGTTGGGTTTGGACCTTAAGTGGAAGCAGCGAGACGGCACTCAGCCAGAGCTGATCATTCAAACCACGTTGAGGGCGCTCGAATCGTTAACCCAAAAAGATAGTGGCGAGGGGAAGCTCACGAAGGTGCAAATTCGGGAATCGCTCAACCGAATGGCCGACTTCCTCAATATTTTGCAGGACCACCGAGTGCATGAGCGGGGTTCTGAAGATTGGCACTTTACGCTCAAGCTGTGGTCACGGGACAAGAGCAAGAATCTTGAACAGTTTGAGCAGACATGGGAGCGTAGACGGCCCCAAAAATCTAAGCAACCAGAAGAGGCGGTTCAACAGATTCAGGATGCTAACAAGAAGCGATCGCCCCTAGAAGCTGAGAGGCAAGCAAAACCACTCAAAGCAGGAGCTCCTTTTCAAGCTCCACCCCTACCCAGTTCTTTTGTTGATCGCCCACAACAACGTAAGGCGGTCAAAGCACTCTTACTTGCTGAGGAAAAACAACCAGGCACTCTAGTAATTAGTGCCATTTATGGTCTGGGTGGTATTGGTAAGTCAGTATTAGCGGCTGCCTTGGCTTATGACCCTGAAGTTCAGCAACGATTTTCAGATGGCATACTTTGGGCGACCCTCGGTCAGGAACCAGATATCCTGCCATTTTTGAGCAGTTGGATTCAGGCTCTAAACGACTACGACTACAAGCCCACCACCATTGATGCGGCTTCTTCCCACCTGCGATCGCTGCTCTACGACAAGCGAGTTTTGTTAGTGGTGGATGATGCCTGGAATCCGGATGACGTAGAACCATTCCGCTTGGGGGGAGTGGGTTGCCGAGTCTTGGTGACCACTCGAGAAGCAAGCATTCTCGATGCTCAGCGCTATGACATGGATGTCATGACAGAAAAGCAGTCCTTGCAGTTGCTACTAGCCAAAGCTCAATGCCCTCAGCCCACAGCTCAGGAACAGCAACAGGCAGAAATGCTTGCCAAAGAGGTGGGTTATCTTCCTTTAGCTCTAGAGTTAGCAGGGGCTCAAATTGCGGACGGTCTGACTTGGGCTGAGCTACTGGAAGACCTCCAAGCTGAAATAGCCCGATTAGAAACTTTGGATGCGGCAAATGCAGCAGAGGTCAAGAGTGAGAAGAACCGCAAACGCCTGAGCTTACTCGCCTCGTTCCATCTCAGCCTACGGCAACTTTCCCCCGAACAGCTGCAACAGTTTGCCTGGTTAGGGGTGCTGCCTGAAGATGTCTCGATTACTCAGGCGATGGTGGCTACTTTGTGGGAAGTCACACCACGGCAGGCAGGAGCCATCTTAAAGGGATTTTGGTCTAAAGCCTTAGTCCTAGCAGGAGCCAAACAGTCACCAGAGCAAAGGCTCACTTATCGACTGCATGACCTGATGCATGATTTAGCTCAAAGCTTGTTAACGACTTCTGTAACCCCGCTCCAGCCAGAAGGAATACAAGGGCTAGGGCTCACTTTAGTGGATGCTCATGCTGCTTTGTTGCAACGATACCAGGTTCAAACACAGGACAAGTTGTGGCACACCTTGCCAGATGACGGTTACATCCATGCTCATCTGACTTGGCATCTGGAGAATATTAGACGACACTGATATAGACGAGGTCGCGACAGCAGGTTGTCGGGTGCTGATGATGGAAGGAGTGCTTCTCTAGTTACAGATCACGACAGCCACAAGACTCGACGGCTCG
>NZ_JACJPA010000037.1:0-2508 GCF_014695845.1 Trichocoleus sp. FACHB-591 | reverse complement strand
GTCTTCGCTTCAATTTGGTCCACCGAGGTTTTGAAGGACTGCCAGCTATTCCTCTTAATCCCCTGTCGATTTGGCATCTCCACTGCAATGACTCGCGTCTTGCTAGTGATGCCTTTCAGTCCGGCACCTGGCTTGTCGAGCACCACAATTACTTTCCAGGTGCTGGCTGGAACCACAACCTTGCCTGCTGCCAGCGTGGTCATTGCACCTTTTCCACCCACACCACCTTGGCCCCTGCCTCCAGCGATGATGTAAAGCTCTTTCCCCTGCCTGACTAAATCTCGGCAGTACTCTTCCAAGGCCACCCACGGCCCTTGATTATTGTCTGGAGCTTGAGGAATGATATTGGTCATCAAAAAGGTGGCAGAGTTTGCCTCAACTGTTCCGCCGCGATCTTCCGATGACGTGAGATGGCCACGATCGAAGCCACTGTTTGTATAGTCTCTGGGAGTCACCCGATACCAGCCCGTTGGAAGCTGGGGGTCTGGGCGGAAATCATTCTGTCGCTCCGCCTCTCCCAACCATTTGGAATTCAGTTGCCAACTCACCCAGTTGGGAGTACCTTTGCTGCGATTGTAGGACAAGGCGTACTGCGGCTTCACCATCAAGTAGTTATCTGGCTTAGCTACATCTGCCACAGCATTACTAGGATTGCCCAGTCGTAAGTGAACACTTCTAGAAGTCGGTGGCGAGGGTGAAGGGATCGGAGTTGGCGCTGGAACTGAAGGTGGACTTTCAATCGGAGGAGCGATCGCGCATCCAGCTAAGGCCAACAACAGCCCAATTAAGCACACGAAAAATTTGATGGGCACGTCACACCTCCCAAAAGCTGCACCTTCTCAATATCTTATGGGCTTTCTAGAAACTCCAGAAAAGATGGCAAAACCTTTAACGCTTTGCTGTACGGCTTTAATACAAGCTTGAGCGTTAGAGATTTGCTAGTTTGGTGCTACTTCATCGAAGAATTGCAATGGCGCAACTATCAAGGCGTTTATTTTCTATTGCTCCTCGACTACTCCTTGCTGGTATCATCGCTGGTTCCTATCGCTTCGTTGCTTATACCACGCTCTATATGTTCGCTGTTCCACCTTTATTGAATTCGGGTAGTGCGATTCCAACTTATGCGGGGTTTTACCTTTGGGCTCCGAGCCTCACTGGAAAAGTGTCCAACCTCCAGTGTGTAACTAGAGGGGAAGGCCCGTTCAATTATGGCTACTACTGCCGTTTTAAGGCGAGACCAACAGATATCTTGCAGTTTGTCAGGGAGAAGGTACTAGATTCTGGTGGGTTAGCTGGGAATCCTGATTGGATCTACGGGTGTAACCCAGCAGCGATACAGTCTCCTGAAGAACTTTGGTGGAAACCATCAGAACTTGGGGTTGGAGGGCAAACACGGTGCTATTCCACAATGGGTATCTGGACCGATGAACTGGCGTATTCTCCAGTCAGCCAGATTGCTTACATTAGGAGTTCTGATTAACAAGCATGCGCAGAGGTTTTTGCTAAAGAACTAACCCTAATTAAGGAGTTGTAATGGCACAACTATCAAGGCGTTTACGTTGGATTGCTCCCCGACTGCTGATTGCGGGTACCATCGCTTTTCCTGTTTATTTGATTACGTCTGGATTACTGGCTTACCTGACTGCCCCCTATCTGCTGAATTCAGAGAGTGCCATCCAAACCTATATGGGGTTTTACTTTTGGCATCCCAATCTTGCCGGAAAAGTGTCCAATCTTCGTTGTTTTACTAACGGAAAAGCCTTAGACGATTATGCCTACTATTGCCGATTTCAGTTGAAGCCAGCGGATGTGCAGCAGTTAGTCAGGAAGGAGAAATTAGCGGTGGGTCAGTTGGATGAGGAAGGATGTGAACCACCCTATCTAGCTTCGCCTCCCGGTACATACTTAAACTCGTTTCCTCAAGGACGTTGGTGGAGACCGTCAAAAATTGAGCTTGGAGAGCAAGCCCAGTGCTACTCACAAAGGCATACCAACACCACTGAACTCGTGTATTCTCCGGCAAGCCAAATTGCTTATCTCAGGCACTCCGACTTGGACTATGTCTACTTTGGAGAGTGAGGTGCTGGGAACTCTCATTCAGGAAATTGCCTTTCAACTAAAAGCTTGGCTCCACTTCTACTAATACTCCTGCGATCGCTCTAGATACCTAATTCTCATACCCTTAGTTATTTTTGCTACCTTGTATTTTTCTGGCTATTCTCGAAAAACGTTAACAAAAGCTAACATTTTTAGGCCGCTCAAAATCCCCAAATCGCTCTCTATATCGTGATTTTCTAGCGATCGTCTCCTTAAAACAGTCGTGTTATCAGTAGTTAGTTATTTTGCTACCTAGCGCTGCCTAAGTACACTGATAGCGCAACCTAACATTTTAAGGCTAGTAGTTCGACACACCGATTTTGACAGGTAGAGAGAAGTCAGGGAAACTGGTTGAAAATCAACAATCCCCTCCTCATGCCAGAAAAGTACACGGTCACCCTCACCCCTGAG
>NZ_JACJPA010000036.1:0-3378 GCF_014695845.1 Trichocoleus sp. FACHB-591 | reverse complement strand
TTGCCTACGAAAGTGGTAGAACTATCTATCAAATCAAGCACGGGATGCTCTCTGAGTATCTCAAGGAGCAACTCAAGCATCCGTCCGTTCAAATGACTTTTGCGTAAGTTCTGGATTATTCAAAATCACTAGGTTGGGATCAGTGTAGAAATCTTCCCCAGCATCCTGTTTGGCATTATTGTTGAGGTCAAAGAAAGGTTGAATGAGTAATCCCCCTTGAGTCCGCAGATAATCGGCATGGCGATCGCTCGGTCGAATTCCCCGCTGGAAGTTGAGACCAGATACCAGTTCTAAACCAAACTTAGATTCATCTGATGTGACCGACACCCCTTGATACCGTGCCCGTAATAGCATGCCTGGAAAAATGGTGGTGCCCACGGAAGCAATAGGGCCTGACCCTTGAGAACCCATGCCATAGCCAAGCTGGATATCCCATAGAGGCGTATTATCCACCGATCGCTGCTTAGAACGATAGTGCCAAGCCAAGCTCAGCAAATTCTCGTTGCTGTCCTGGTGGAAGGTATCGTAACCTAAGACCAAAGATTGCCCAGTAGTAAAGTTACTGTCACGGGTGAGAAAGTAGGTGAGGCTTGACTGTGAGCCTACTTCATTACCCGCAGAACTCAGCTCCAGCTGGCCGAGATGTTGTAACAAGTTCCATCGCAAATGGCTTTTGGTGTCGAAGGTAATACGCCCAAAAGTGTAGGAGTTCTTGCCGCTAAAGTTGAACTGTACCCCAGCCGCTGTTGCATCTCGGCTGTCTGTACTACCCAATAAGGCTAGTCCAGGGGCAACTCGCCAGTAGGTGTTAAATCGAGTGGAGAAGCGATCGCTGGTCAATCTAGCGCTGAAGTTTTGGGAAGGGTCATAGCTGATATCAGCATTGATGTCCCAATCGGTGTCCCCCGAACCTGTTAAGGCTGAAACAGCAACTTTTAGAGGAAAGTTTTCAGGCTGAAAAAAGATCTCCCCCAATCCTCGCAAAGACTGGTCATAAACCATCCCTGCGCCCACCGTCAAACTGTTGGAAACCCCCCAGCGCTGAGCAACACCTCCTCGAAAATCCGTCAGATTGGAGAAGTTGCTCAGTAGTCCTGTCTCTGCTGAATTAGTCAGGTTACGGCGAACCCCGCCAGAGGCAACCGAGACAGATGCCCCTGCTGGAAGTTGCCCTGCCACACTGGAGAAAACAGCATTGCGAATCTCAGGTTGGGCTGCTAATTGGCCTTTAGGGTAGAGCAAAACTCGATAGAAACCACCCAATGCTTGATTGTCAAGTTTAATGTTCTCGAAACGGTAGATGCCAGAAGAATCGACTAATGTCTCTGCAATCGGGCGATCGCTAAATCCTGGTACCAATCGCACTAACGTCCCTGGCTCCGCTTTGCCAGATACGGTGCGTCCCACTTGAGCTGCCTGCAGGCGGTGGCGAGGATCGTTTTCTCCATAGAGATCTACAGGTGGAGTAAAGCCCTGCCGCTGAATCCAGGTAAAGCCTAAGTAGTCATTGGCGCTAAAGTTCAGCCAAAAAGGTGGCTGGGTTCCCAAAATATAGTCAGCTTGATTAGTTTGTCGCTGGTAGCGGGCCTCAGCAATTCTCCAACTGTTAGCGCTGAACAATTCAGGCTGATCGGCTCGGACAAACCAGCTTCCACCCAGAATGGTACCAACCGCTGTGACGTCCCCTACGTAGTTAGTACCCGTGGAGGATGTACTGCTGGCACTCAGGCGTTGCTCAATTGCTGCCAAGGAAAACTTAGGAGCCTTAATCTCCGCTAATCCGCTCAGTTGCACTGGAGCTGCTTGTATCGGGCTATTAGCACTTGGTTGATCGAGCCAAGGAGCTTGTAACTGAATCGCGTACTCGTTGATATCGAATGTGACATCAAGGCCAAACAGCGATCGCAGCTCTTGTACAGAAAAAACTAGCCCTAGTCCTGGGTCATTGTGTAATTGGGTTGGGTTTAGGCGCACCGCAAAGGTGGGCAATCGCAACTCAATTTGGTTATCTGACAATACTTTGGTACTGAGCTTCAACGCTTGCACCACAGCGTCATAGGGAAGCAACCACTGCTCGAAATCAATCGCTTGAGTGCCATCTTCGTGACCGCGAACTAAAACGCCTGCATTCGCATTCCGCCGCTCAATATTGATGCCTACAGGAAATGTTGTGAATCCTGCTGGCACTTGCGGAATGGGAGAGAGCGAAGTAGGAATAGTAGCTTCAGGAGTTGGTGTCAGTGAGGGCGTTGGAGTAGCTTCAGGTGAGGTGCTTGATAGAGAAGGTAGGGCGATCGCCTCCGACTCCTCAACGTTAGGAGCTTTGCTTGGATTGGAAGCGATGTCATTGGAAGCATCAACAAGAGTATCTATTTCAGCAATATCGACATTAGAAAGAGTTGTTATGTTTTCTGGCCTACCTAGCTGAACGTCTGAGCCTGTCCAAGCAGTTGAGCTATCCCGATCAATGGACAGAGGTAGTCCTAGTTCTTGAGCTTGCGATCGCTGGTTTCTCTTCGGCAACAGATTGGTGATGGTTTCAGAGCTTTCAGGAGCTAGTGTCTCTGGTGCGTTGGGTGTAGGCAGTTGAATAGTTTTAGTTTCTGCTGATGCCTTAAAGGAAGTGACTGGCAAAACAGCATCAGCTTGATTTTGGGGTACTGTACGAACAATTGCTGGGGGCGCAGGTGGGGGAATGAAAGGAGACATGGAAACTCACGCAAGCAAAGTAGACAGCCTGAAGCTACTGCCCAAAGGAATTGGGTAGCTGTTGATTGTGAAGAACGGCTAACCGTTAACTAAATGGGCTATTAAGGATTAGCAGCAGTTGATGGCGCAGGAATGATTAAAGTAGCTTTAAACGGAAGAGTATGATTGTCTTCATCTTCACCCCAGCTCAACTGGCCCGTAAGCTGATAGCTACCAGGAGAGAGGGACAATTGCTCTTTGGTGGCATCGAGCAGCCGAAAATTGCGATCGCTCTGAGCCACCACAGCACTTGGTGGTAGTTCTCCGGTTTTGATCGTTTTATCTCCCTGTTTTAGGGACCAGGTAATGCCAGGCTGAACAGAGGCATCTCCGCTATTTCGCACAAGCAATCGAACTTGATTTTGGGTAGCATCAAACTTAGCGCTATCAACCGCCAAGTTAGGAGACACCTTACCTTTGCGGACGTAAACGGTGGTGCCAACGCGTGTTACTAGACCAACTTTACGACCATTAATAAACCTTATCGGAAATTAGGACTTAGAATTATACCGTGCATCTGGAATGAGGTCGGTAGATGAAAATGACATATGCGGAACTACGAACCAAACCGCAGACCTTGTGTAGTTTAACCGGGCTCACCCCCAAAGAGTTTGAGGCTTTGTTAGAGAG
>NZ_JACJPA010000035.1:0-13646 GCF_014695845.1 Trichocoleus sp. FACHB-591 | reverse complement strand
GTCAGCCAAGTTCGTCATCGTGTAGTTAATCGGACTGCTTAGTAAGTACTGGCAGTAATCCAGTTTGGTGAAGCTCATGCCTCTAGTTTATGTCTGTCTCTGCGTAAGTCCTGAAGTAATTAGCTGTAGGGGCGAACGGCCGTTCGCCCCTACGAATATCTGTAGATAGAATTTGGAGAACTGGTATTAATAGGTAATAACAAACTGATTAATGTTGAGGATTGGCGTGTTAGTTAAGGTGGCGATCGCGACGGCTGAGCCAGCACCTGTGCCATCAGCATCGAAGCTGAGAATCCCAGTGCTGGTGTTGTAGAGGAAATTAGCGCTGGTGCCAAGTGATGTAGGCGCAGCACTACTTACCAAGACTCCTGTAGAAGCAGTAGTCGTGCTGAGGGGAATTCCTGCTCGCAAACCACCCCCAAACCCTGCTTCCGAGATATGGAGCGTGTCATCAGATACAAAGTCAGTGATTGAATCTCTACCGTGGTTTGGGGCTTTGTAGAGGAAAATATCGGCTCCCCCTCCACCCGTGAGCCGATCGCCACCTGCTTCGCCTGCAATCACGTTGGCTGCTGTATCTCCAACAATCACATCGCTATTGGCTGTGCCTGTGTAAATGGCTAAATAGGCGTAGCGGCTAAACAGACCTGTTTGTTCGCTCGTGGTGTAGAACTCTGTATTACTCTCGCCAAAGGCGATCGCTTCTCCTTGGGTTTCGTTGGGCAAAGGGATTTCCATATTCGGCTGCCGCCCAAACAAGCTACTCCATGATTCGCCAGGAGTGCGCTGCCACAGGAAAGCGGTGTTGTATGTACGCAGGATAAAGGTGGTGCGATCGCTGCTCAAAGCTGCACCTGTGACTAGGCGATCGCTTAAGGTTGTTCGCTGAGAAACGTCAAATGTGCCAACTAGAGTGAGAGTAGAGCTGTTTGGACTTAAACTGCGACTAAAAATCTTGCTTTGTCCAGTGGTGGGGAGTAAATCTTTGGTGATAATTAACAGTTCTTGTCTGTCTGAGTCAAAAATCATAGCCTCGCTGTCAAAAGAGCCACTGGGATACCTGATCGGCAGCGTTGCCACCAAGCTCACAGATTGAGCACTGGAACTGGGTTCATTCACAACATAAATTTTCTGATTGGTGCGTGAGCCAGCGCTAAGGTTTTGGTTGTTGCCAATGTCCCCAATAAAGAGGTATCTGCCTCCACCAGGAGCAGGCCCAGCGGTAATCTCTTCCCAATCAACGTTAGTTGCCCCAGTGACGTTGACTTGGCCAATAGCTTTGCCTCTGTTGTCTATTGCATAGATAGCCGCAGTATTGCCCGAATCGTTGTGAGTCCACCAAAAATCTCCCGCTCCTCGCACTAAACCGGAAGATTCGCTTAGATTAGGAAATTTTCCAGTTGTATAACCGTAGTAGCCGTTAGTTGGTGTAACCGAGGGCGTAGGGTTAACCGTAATTGCAACTGTGCCTGTCGCCTTGCCACCGTAGCCATCGTCAACAGTGTAGGTAAAGGTATCTACCCCACTAAAATTGGCATTCGGCGCATAAGTCAGCGTGCCATCACTGTTTTTAGTCACGGTGCCATTTGCGGCTGAACTAAACCCAGTTAGAGCCAACACGTCTTGATTTTTATCGCTATCGTTTCCTAGCACATTGATAGCGGTGGCTGTATTGGCAGTAGTCACAACAGCGTCACTATTGGCAAGAGGAGCCGTATTGATGCTGTCACGCCCTTCTAATCTGCCATAGCGGGAGAAGTGGTCAAACCCACTGATAAAAGCGCCCGCTGCAACCGCTCCAGCAACATCTGAGTTGTGAGCTAAGTAAAAACTTTCATTAAACAAAGAACTAGGATTGCGTTGTTCAAACCGCCCATAGCGTAGAAAATGCTCAAATCCGCTGCTCAAAACACCTTGGGCTACTGCCGCAGCAACATCCGTATAAGTCGCTAAATAGAAGTTGTTGTCAAACAGGGAACTGGGATTGCGTTGCTCAGACTGACCAAATTGCAAGAAGTGGTCTAAACCGCTGGGAAAGGCTCCCTGGGCTACTGCCGCAGCAACATCAGGGTAGTTTTGTAAATAAAATTGGTTGTCAAACAGGGGGCTAGGATTGCGCTGCTCCCGTTGCCCGAACTGCCTGAAATGATCTAAGCCACTGGCAAAAAATCCTTGAGCGACAGCGGCGGCGACATCTGTATAAGTGACTAGATAGAACCTTTCATCAAATAAGGTACTAATATCAATGCTCATAAACGTTAGCGAAATACTGGTAATGCAATATTGTGAATGCAAGTGCAGAGCTAACTTTTGAGTTTCTCTACTTCATTGTTCAGTTTCTAGCTCGTTCACAACACCTTAGTCTAAGTATTACGTACGAGATGATTGGTGAAATTAGTATAGATTTTTACAGGGTTTTATGAAGAAGCTATGAAGGTTGGGCCTTAAGTAAAAACCTTCAATCTTAGTTTTCAGTAAATCAACGTAAATAGTTGTGCAAAGTTAAGACCGGAAATCTTCAATGAGCTTCGAGAAATTGAGCAATTCTATCAACCGCAGTCTTCAAAATGGCTGGCTCATGGACTAAGGCGAATCGCACGTATCCTTCACCCGACTTACCAAAGCCAGCACCAGGAGACGCAGCAACTCCGGTTGCCTCAACCATTTGAGTGCAAAACTCCATCGAATTTTGGCTCCAGCGCTCAGGTAGTTTGGCCCAAACATACATAGTGGCCGTAGGCATCGGTACTTGCCAACCAATGCGATTGAGAGCTGTTACAAACGCATCGCGTCGTTGTTGAAAGGTTTCTACAGTGACTTGAATGCTTTCTTGAGGGCCTGTGAGAGCAGCGATCGCCCCATTCAAAATCCCTCGATATTGGTTGAAGTCTACAGCTGCCTTGACTTGACGCAAAGCTCGAATCAGTTCAGCATTGCCGATCGCGTATCCAATCCGAAATCCACCCATGTTGTAGGACTTGGAAAGGGTAAAAAATTCAATAGATACGCTCTTGTCTGGGTCAGCTTGTAGGACGGAGGGCAAAGCTGTGCCATCAAACACGAGGTCAGCGTAAGGAAAATCGTGCACCAAAACTAAATTGTGCTGTTGGCAGAAGGCAACCGCTTCTTGGAAAAACGAGAGCGGGGCGATCGCGGCAGTGGGATTATGAGGATAGCTCAACACCATCATGCGAGACTGCGCCAAAACTGGGCCTGGAATATCTGCAAAAATCGGCAAGAAGTTGTTTTCAGCTAGCAGCGGCATGGGATAAATTTGCCCACTAGCTAAATAAACTCCCCCGGCGTGAGAAGGATAACCCGGATCTAACAGCAGGGCAAAGTCTCCGGGATTGAGCACTGCTAAAGGTAAATGAGCTGTGCCTTCTTGCGAACCGACTAAAGGTAAGACTTCGGTTTCTGGATCGACTGCAATGTCAAACTTCTTTTCGTACCAGGTGGCTGCGGCTTGGCGGAAGGCTTGTGTGCCATGAAACAGCAAATAGCCGTGGGTGCTTTGGTCTGAAAGAGACGCAGCGATCGCCTCAATCACATGCTCCGCTGCGGGTAAGTCGGAGGAGCCAAGCGACAAATCAATCAAGTCTCGGCCTGCTGCTCTGGCTCTAGCTTTTGCCTGATCCATATCAGCAAACACATTAGATTGAAGAGGGGCTAGACGCTTGGAAAATTGCATAATAACTTCGCTCTCAGCAATTGAGATCAATTCGGTTGGCTAGCCACCTAACGGATGATGGCTAAAGGCTCTAGGCGAGCGGCTGAGAGCTACTAATAACCCTACTTTGGCCTACTTTGGCAAGTGAGTTTCGAGCAGATCAATCAGCTTTTGCTTGCCAATGGCTCCTTCAATTGAAGCCGCGACTTCCCCATCTTTAAGGAAGATTAGAGCGGGTACTCCCTGCACCTGGTACTTCGCCACGGTTTCAGGATTGGGGTCTATCTCCATTTTGACAACTTTGAGGCGATCGCTGTAGTGAGTCGCAGCCCAATCCATCAACGGAGCCGTGAGTCGGCAAGGACCACACCAAGGAGCCCAAAAGTAGATAACCACAAGCTTGCTCGTTGGCTCAAGAGCGGTTGCCGCAAACTCAGCGTCTGAAATCGTAATTACACTGCCAGTCATGACGTTTGAATTCTAATAATTACTTAATACTTTAAAACGATGCTGACTGGTTAAGAATCAACTCATAAATTCTTGGGAGCAAGTTAGAGTTCTTGCAGGCCTCTCTAAACCCTCTGCCTATCGCCGATGAGCTTTAAATCTCTCACAGACTCAATCTCCCGCAACTCCTACTCTAGCTCCCCTTCCCTTTAAGGGAAGAGGGGCTGGGGGTTAGGTCTCATGAGAAGACAGAGTAAAAGTGCTAAACACTGTTATAGACTGTCAAGCTGCTTTTTCAGGTCTTCCAATTCAGCATCAACGGCTGCATCTTTGGGTGCGCTCGCTGATGGGCTAGATGCAGGTAGCGTTTTCTGTTCAGGTGAAGCACCACCAATCAACTGAGCCTTCATAGCGGCCAGCTCATCATCTACATCGCTACCAGACTCTAATTGGGCAAATTGGCTTTCTAAGTTAGCGCCTGCCAACTCAGCAACTGCTTGAGAACGAGCCTCCATTTGCAATACCTTTTCTTCCATGCGCTCGAAGGCACCCATAGCACTACCAGTGCTCATATTGCCGACCACATTTTGCAGTTGTTCATTAGCTTTCGCAGCAGCAGCGCGGGCCTTGAGCATGTCTTTCTTAGTCTTCGCTTCCGAAATCTTGCTCTCTAAGCCGATTAAACTACGCTTCAAAGTATCAACCTGACCGCTTTGTTGGTCGAGTTGAGTTTTCAGACTCGTAGCAGTTTCGTTATAGGTTTTACGGCGTAGCAATGCTTCACGGGCTAAGTTCTCATCACCCTTTTGCAGCGCCAATTGAGCGCGTTGCTGCCAGTTATTAGATTCGGTTTGAGCCTGGTTCTGTTGTTGTTGAGTTCGCTTTTGGCTGGCGATCGCACTGGCAACGGCTTGACGCAACTGCACCAAGTCCTCTTGCATGTCCAGAATAGACTGTTCCAGAATCTTCTCTGGATCTTCAGCCTTGCTGACCATGTCGTTGACGTTGGATCTGACTACTCGGCTAATGCGGTCGAATAATCCCATGACTCTATCTTTCCTTTTGGGGTGTATGAGGTGAGCAACGCAGGCTGCTTACCTAAGCCTGCCTGGATTTCAAAGTTTTAGGGTGAATTAAATTGAGGCTATGTCAATAGTCTTAACATATACTAGCTAAATCCTTCCTCCAGCCAGCGCTAGAACGCTTCCTAGTGTTGGTGTGAATGATGGGGCCTACACCAGCAAAGGAATTCACTTGAAAAAGTAAAATCTATCTGCTTCTACTTTTCGAGCGATCGCAATTTTCTACTTGAGTAAGTACGTGACAGCCCCATTTTGGCATAAACTCTAGCAGCTCGGAAAAGGGACGCACGGTTCTCAACCATTAGTTACAAGCATTCATTAAAGCTAGCGAGCTAGAGGGCTGCCGTGATGATGGACCAGATACCATTTCTGGGCCATGCACTCAAAAATATTAGTCGCCATAGATTGAGCCTGGACTCTCTGGTTACCGACTACCTGAAATAGCTTTTCGAGCACTACGACATAGGCGATCGCGCTATCCACCTCAGTAGTAATGATTTCTATCTCAATTTCGAGATAGCTAGTGTTCTTGAAGATTTTCTCCCAAGAGCTACCAATTGCATCCCATCCTCGTAGAGCTAGCCGTCCCGGGTGAATGCAGAGGCTACCTGTGCCTTTGGACCACACTGCCTGCATCGCCTCCATATCTTTTCTTTCAAAAGCTCGGTAGAATGCTTGATTAGCTGCTAGTACTGCTTGCTCGTCACTCATACAATGCGTCATCCTTGTCGTTTTATAGAAATGTCATGAACTGATTACTTAACAACGAGATTAAAAAATTAGTTAAGTTGCAACGCAAACCAACAAACGAACTAGAAACTAAGATTAGAATCAAGCAAAGCTATCCATTTCTTAACCCAGCTTAGGCTTGTGACTGTTAAACGATTTCTTCGCCAAGCGACCCTAACTCGTCGCTCCCATTTAACTGTTTTTATCCTTTCAGACGAAGCGGCTGCTTTTCAAGCTTATCGGCTCTTGCAATCGCATGGAATTTCTCCCGAGCATTTAGCGATCGTTGGTAAGGGCTATAGCAGTCCTGAGCGGGTTGGGCTTCTAAAACCCATGCAGATTGCTACTCGTAAAGCGCAAGCTTTGGCAGTTTTTGCTGGAACAGTCGGCTCGGTAATTAGTTTTATTGGAGCCCTATTTATTCACTTTGGCTTAGGCTTTCCCCTTCATGCCAACCTAGTACTCATGACTGTAGCGGGCAGCGTTGTAAGTGGTTTTTGCGGGGCTGTAGCGGGAGCGCTGTTAGGGTTCCTAGGAGAAGGCAGTACCTCTGGGATTTACCGCCATTACCTAAGCCAAGGACGCTATCTCTTAATGATGGAAGGTCCCGAAAAGCTAGTACGTCGGGGGCAAGAAGTATTAAGTTATTACTCTACTTCCAAGCCCTAATCAATGGCTAGCTCTAGGACGCTGCCCGCGACTTGACTACTCAAGCCCTGAAGCTAGATGAACAGGAAGCTTTTTATCTGTAAGAAGTTGTTTAACCGCACTCAAAATAAATTCTAGTCCAGCATCCTTAGCAATAAAGAAATCTGCTTCTGGACAAAGTTGCTTGCCTAATGCCAAATTATTTTTGCTAATAAATGCAGTGGCAAGAACCAGAATCGGTGGCTGACTTAAGTCCTGCTTGAGCTGCTGAATAATACTGCAACCATCAATATTTTTCTGGTATTGGGTTGGTGGAATGGAAAAATCCACAATAATCAGGTCATATTGAGAAGCTTTGGGAATTAACTCACTGAAAGAGTGAAAAACAGAGACTTCAAACGCACCTCTAAAGAAGCGCTGAATTAAAAAACACCAGTGTTCATCGTCATCTAGTATGGCAATTTTGTTCATTTATAATATTTTTTGAAAAAACTAATTAGGCTTTTTCTATAGCATCATCCTCCAGGTGAAGCAGTGTCAATAATCTGTAGTTTTTGTTTAGGTTTCGTTCTAGTTAAGATGCGTCTATTGCTTCGGCTTGGTAGTTGCCTGACTTACCACCAGTCTTACTGAGCAAGCGAATTGACTCAATTTGCATTGACTTTTCTAGAGCTTTAGCCATGTCATAGAGAGTTAAAGCTGTGATTGAGACGGCTGTCAAAGCTTCCATCTCTACGCCTGTTTCGGCTTTGGTTTTCACTTCTGCCCGAATTTGATAGCCCGGTAAATGATGGTCTGGAGTGAGCCAAACTTCTACTTTATGCAGCGGTAAAGGATGACAAAGAGGAATCAATTGTGCGGTTTGCTTGGCGGCCATGATTCCAGCCAACCTAGCTGTGCTAACCACATCCCCTTTAGGTGCATTACCCGCTTGGATCGCTGCCAGCGTCTCTGAGCGCATGCGGACTTGGCCCACCGCGATCGCTTGACGGATGGTTGACTCCTTAGCAGAAACATCTACCATCTGCGCTTGCCCTGCTGAGTCTAAATGGCTCAATGGCTGACTAGTAGCTGAATTCGGGCTTTCAGGAAAATTTTGTTGTGTCATTTGATTTAGGTGTGCTAATATGAATTCTTGTCGGGGGCTTGTAGCTCAGTGGACTAGAGCACGTGGCTACGGACCACGGTGTCGGGGGTTCGAATCCCTCCTAGCCCGTCAAAAAGGGTAGGCTTAGTGCCTGCCCTTTAACTTTTTTGAGGCGTTTGATTAACTGCATACAGATCGCGACCTCGCCCGGAAGCGAACTTGAGTGAGTAAGCTAGGTCTTTGCTAGATTGAGTGATAAAAACTAGCAGCCCTACAAACGCGAGAATAGCGCAGAAGCCAAACAAGCTACGGTACCCCACTTGTTCCGCTACAGAGCCAAAGATGGGACCAGCGATCGCGATACCAACATCAAAACCACTCACACATAGCGCTAAAATCTTAGCTCGCTCTTGTGGTTGAGAGCGATCCGCCATCAACGCCACCATCATAGGAATTAGCGTGCCTGCTCCAGCCCCTTCCAGGAAACCTGCAATCAAGAAAGCTTCGGCACTGTGGGCGGTCCACAACAGCAGCATTGCGAGTGAATAAAAGGTAAGGCTAAGGCTGATAAATAGTCCTCGCCCATAGCGATCGGAAGCTCGACCTGTCAGGAGACGAATGCCAAAGCTGGCGATCGCAGCGGCTGTGTAAAAGAATCCCGCGTTCAGGTCAACTTTAGCCTCAGCAATGTATAAGGGTACAAAGGTACTCAGAGTCCCAAACGCTAAGCCGATCAATAGCATTACCAGAGCAGGAATGCGAATCCGAGGGCTGAGTAATAAACGCCAAAACTGATTAGATGGAGCACTGGAGCTTGAATCTCCGTTCTCCAAGTGCCGATTGGGTTCACGAACTTGTACTGCGCTCACCAGCCCGATAAAACCTAACAAGGCAGATAAGAGAAATAAAGGAATATATCCTACCGCTGCTTGGAGTAACCCACCTATTGCAGGTCCAACCGCGACCCCAATTGGGTTAACCAAACTCATATAGCCAACTAGCTCACCACGGTTTTTCTCTGGTGAAAGATCAACGGTTAAGGCACTGTAAGCCGTACCAAAAGCGGCAATGCTGACACCGTGGAAAGCTCGAACTGCGATCAGTAATGGGATGGAATGGATGAACAAGTATCCCAGAGGAGCGATCGCCACAACTGTCATGCCAATCAGCAAAACGATCTTGCGACTGCGGTTATCGGCTAAATTTCCTAACCAAGCCCGCGACAATAGCAAGCCAATTGCAAAGGCCCCCATCACAATGCCAATTTGTTGGCTACTCCCACCAATTTCTTGTACGTAGAGGGGTAAGGTTGGCAGCAAAGAAGCCAAACTGCACCAAAATAGCAGTCCGGTGGCAAACAAAACTAATAAGTTGCGACGAGGCTCAGGCGCTAAATCTGTAAAAGCTTTCAAAATATAGTTCCTTCTACCAATCCTTCTATCAACCTGTAGTTGCCCACGCTGGACACATAGCAACAATTCTTCCCCTATGATGTGGAAGTTTGTTACATTTTGTCATCTACACTACAGATTGATTTCTGGAATTTCGCGATGGGCGATCGCTTGGAAGCAAGGCTAATTATGAGGTCCAATAAAAGAAAAAATCAGAGCTTTCGGCCCTGATTAATCCAGATGTATGGAGTTTTTAGAGAATGGCAAAGTTATGAAGCTTGGCGAGAAATGATCTTCTCGATAGTAGCCTGTGTCTGCTGGAGCAACTGTTCTCGGCTATCGGAAGCTTGGATCAGCGGTGGGACCAAGTTGCGAGCTTGTAACGTCATGTGAAGCTGGAGGTGAGCGACGTACTCGCTAAAGTCTTCGCGAGCGGAATAATTAAGTGACTGATGTGAATGCGACTCCAAAGTGTTCTCCTTCCCTTACTCTGCGCCGTCAATCGACCATCAAAGAAGTTATCATGCCGTTAAGCTGATCTTTGAGCTCTGCAATGAAGTGTAACGCTTTTCACAATTGTTTATTGAGTTGTGTTGACTGAATTGGAATCTTTGCCTGATCCACGCATCCTAACCATACCCCTACAGTTTGGACAACTTGACACTAGTTCCCAGCCAGCAGCCTATTTGGAAATGGGGAGTGGTCCGACACTGGTGCTGTTACATGGGTTTCTAGGCACTGGAGCTTGTTGGCTACCTCTGATGCAGAAATTGCGATCGCACTATCGCTGCATCAGTCTAGACTTGCTTGGCTTTGGAAATTCGGGTAAGCCTGCTATTCGCTACGACATTGCGACAGAAGTAGCTTTTGTACGCCAGGTGGTAGAAGCCCTGAATTTAGGTTCCTGTTATTTCATAGGCCATTCGTTTGGCGGTTGGGTCGCGGCAGCTTATGCCTTGCAGTATCCCGATGCGGTGAATGGTCTTGTCTTAGCCGCCGCCGCCGGAATTCGAGACGATAGTTTTTGTGGCCGCTATGACCATTTGCGCCCGTTATTATGGCCTGTCCCAGTGGTTGATTGGGGCCTACATTTGGTTAAACCGTTGGCGCGGTTACTGGGTCAGCAGGCAGCGATCGCCCAACTTAGCTGGTTTCGTCAGGAATTGAAAGCTCAACCTGCGGCTCGTTCCTTTCTGTTAGACCGACTGCGACCAGAAGACGCGATTGATACAGTAGAACAGCAGATTCATCAGTTGCGAGTGCCAACCCTAGTAATCACAGGCGATCGCGACGAAACCATTCCCTTATGGCATAGCCAAACTTATGCCAAACAAATTCCAGGGGCTGAGTTAGCAGTTATCCCTGAAGCTGACCACGCTTTGCCCCAAAAATATGCAAATGAAATGGCAGAGTTGATTCTGCAATTTTTCGCCGACCAACCTGATGCCATTTCTTGCCGTTCATCAACTCACCCTAGTTCCAGTTAATTTTGGTCCATGTGGTTTTAGCATCTGTAGGATAGTCTCGCTATTGCGCTTTGCAGTAACCATTCAGGTCACTCACAGATCTACTTTCCTCCTGAGCTGCTTTTAGCGCCGTTTGGGTAGCAGCTTGGGCCTTTGCCTGCATTGCTTTTGCCTGTGTAGCGCCTGCTCCTGTTGGTTGAGTTTGCCGGAGGCTGGCAACCGCGTTAGCAATCTCCCGCGACGATTGGGCTAGGGTTTGATAAATCCTGGCAAAGTTAGCTTGGAATGTTTGCAACTTTGTGTCTTGAACCTTAACCCCTTTAATCTCTTGGCTAAGTCCATCCAAGTTGGTAGCTAACTGATTCATTGCAGCCGGATCGTTACCATTTATCCCCGAACTAGCAAGTGCCTGTCCTTTATTAATAACGTCAATTAACTTGTTGCACTGAACGATCTTGCTCTCTCCACAACTAGTCGCCAAGAGGGCAATTGCAGTAGTGCTTAAAACCATAACTGCCAATCGAAAAAGACGGCGCATCAACACTCTCCTCACAAGCTGGTGAACAAAACATTGCATTCAAAACCGATTCAGTTGCAGGTATCTAGCTCAATCTCCGAAGGGATTTAAGCATTAGCTGATGAGCTAGTCTGTCAAACCTAAGCAATCAATAATCAGGCAATTGAAACTTACCTGAGATGGTGCACCGTAGTCTTAAGACAACCGTAGATTTTTGTCAGTGTCAAGTTACACCATGATTAAGCGATCGAAAATTACTCAAAAAAATAGGAGCATAACAGTTATGCCCCCTGAATAAATACAAGCTCTGGATGCAAAAGCTTTGGTAGTTCTTTTAGATAAGCTCTGAGATTTGTTAGAAAGCAAATGTTGTCCGAATAGTACCGATCACAATGTCGTTATTGGCACTATTATGATCAGGCGCAGTCAGCCAAATGACGCCTGGAGTAATAGAGATATTGTCGTTCACCTGGTACTGGTAGAAAGCTTCTATATGAAGTGAAGTGTCTCGATCTTCCCCAAACGAACCAATAATCCCAGTAGGTAAGCTTGCAGCTAGTGCTGTGGCAGCTGGAGTAGTTCTTATATCAGCACCCACCACTTTGGGTTCCATCCCGACGATGATGCCTGCCAGATTGCCTTCCTTTCCTAAGTCCGGGAAACCAAGCGTTACAGCCCAGTTAACGGTTTCAAAATCACCCCGCTCAAACAGTCCCCCTCCAGAGCTGAGTGTGCGATTGAAAGTGTAACCTGCCCAACCACCCAGAACAAGTTTGTTGCTCAGTTGCCAAGAAAGTTCAAGGCCGAGGGAGTTGCTAACGATTGGAATGACTGTTGTTAAACCTTCTAAATTATCGTTGCCACCGAGAGACGATTCCTCAAGTAGACGGCTGATGAAAGCTTGAGGGTTAGCAAGATTACTGCCAGTCCCGGTTTCTCGCTTATAGGCATGCACAAAGGTTAAACCTACATTCAAGCGATCGCTAGGCTTGAACAAAAGCTGCGCCAGCGCACCATAAGCCCCATCAAACAAACCGCTCTTTTCACTTGGTTCAGCAGCATCACTTGCTAAGTATCCCAAACTTAGCTCTAAGGCGTTTCCAAACTCGTGTCTAATGCCTAAGCCTGCCCCTTCAACCAAGTAGTAAATTGGGTGCCGAGTGCCAAACGCTGATAAGGCCCCTGTCGCCCCATCACCATCTAAAAAGTTCACAGTACTTGCGAAGTCATCAGCAGCACCGGAATTAGCTGCTAGCACTACTTCAGTGTTTTCACCAAGAGGAAAGCTATATAGAAGCGCATCCAAGCTAACGTCATTGTCAGAGTCGCCTGCAAAGGCCAAATCTCCCTCTGGCGTTAATGTTGTGCTTGATAAAGCCTCAAGTCCTTCAGCTTGCAGGCGAGTTCTCAGCAAATCACGACCCGTAAAGCTGGTCTCTAAATTTAGTCGGGTGCGATGACCGAGGGCCACACTTCTGTCAACTTCTTCGCCCAATGCGTTATCACCCGCAGCAATACCTGCGATCGCGAAAACCGCCTCCCCTTCAAGCTTAGTCGTCGTCGAGAATTGGTTAGCTTCAATCTCAGCAGTTCTTGCTTCTAATGCATCGACTCGGCCTCGTAGAGTAACGAGTTCAGCAGAAAACTCTTCTTGAAGGCGCCCTAGGGTGGCTAAATCTTCTTTCCCAACCAGGTCAGCTGTACCTGCTGTAATCAATTCATTCACTCGATCCAGGCAAGCATTCACGCCCGCTGCAAACTCATACCGAGTCAGAGCCCGATTGCCCCGATAAGTACCATCAGGATAACCAGCGATACAGCCATAGCGCTCTACTAGAGACTGTAATGCTTGAAAAGCCCAATCAGTAGGTTGAACATCAGACAACTGAGATACAGAAGTCACCTGGTTCAAAGAGTTTCCAACCAATGCATCTACATCTACCTGCTCTTGAGCTAGTTGAGCAGGTAGCATATTCCCTTTAATCTGGGTGCCTTCCAGAACTTCGTCAGCGATCGCGGAAGTTCCAGTTACTGCCAACAGCCCGAAAACAAACGGAGAAATCAATAAAGAACGACAGAAAGAGATTGCAGTCATTAATATTTCGCTCCTCACACCTGATTGTGGTTTGTTAGCTCCCAAATCCATCCAGTAGATTGTTGCTAACTACTCCTGATTAACTAAAGTGAACCTTTTTTCGCTCAGATACAATCCCCTACCTCGGCATAAAAGCTGAGATAACTTCTGGGTTTAAGCAGATTTCCAAGTCTCTAATTTCATTAAACCAGGTTAATGAGAATGATAATCAGAACAATGAAAAATACTTTATCTTTAGAAATCTAAGAGTTCCAATAGCACCTCTATAAGCAACCGTGCATGGCTCAGAAATTTTTTCAAAAAATTTTTCTGTCCTTTAGCCCAAAGCAGCGCCATCAAGAGCTGTGTCGCCTACCTAGAGAAGCTTCTAATCGCTTCGAAAAAACTTTTCCTTAGGGGGGTTGACAACCCCGTGTGGACTTCGTTATATTGGCTAAGCGGTCGAGAGAGAAGGGGCGCGGAAGCGCACCGAATCAGTCGGCCCCCGCACCTAGAAAAGAGAATAGTTTGAAAG
>NZ_JACJPA010000034.1:0-3245 GCF_014695845.1 Trichocoleus sp. FACHB-591 | reverse complement strand
CTATGTTCATTGAGGAAAGTGACCAAATTGTCAGTAAGACTTATATGACTCGGGTGGAGGGAGAAAATACCCGACTGAGGCATTATTTAGCACGATTGCACCGGAAAACCTTGAGCTACTCCAAATCAGTTGAGATGTTGAGGTGTTCACTTCGGTTGCTGCTGCATTATTTGAAGTATCGGACAATTCCTCTCTCAGCTTAAATCATTACCTATTCAGCAACGCCCAGTTTTTTAATCGCTTCATCCATTTTTCCGAAACCTCGCGTTGTAGATTAAGCAAAAACCAGCTCAGAATCTTCTCCGTTCTTAGTTGCCCTCATGCAAATTAATACTGGAGTATTGAAATGCAAGTTTCAGATTGCTGTTTGGGTTTCGATTTCTGCTTCTTGATGAGGTGCACTTGAACACTTGAGGTCTCATCCGTTTCTCTTCAAACCTAACTTCCCCTTCTCTTGAGTTGACTTGTACAATGGTCAGATTGCGGTCGCTTCAGTTCTAGGTTCTCCGACTTATGCAAGAGCGATTGCTCATTGATTGGCGCTACTCAAAACAGCTCGGAGCGTTGTGACAAAAGATGAGCTTACGAACCATTACTGCAACTAGATATGTCACACCACTGCGCGAAGGGGGATCGCTGCCAGCCATTGTAGAAGCCGATGATG
The DNA here is from genome assembly GCF_014695845.1 of Trichocoleus sp. FACHB-591. Lineage (NCBI taxonomy): Bacteria > Bacillati > Cyanobacteriota > Cyanophyceae > Leptolyngbyales > Trichocoleusaceae > Trichocoleus > Trichocoleus sp. FACHB-591. The sequence goes on along the minus strand of NZ_JACJPA010000034.1, from coordinate 2,581 downwards.
ATGGCATGTATGTGCTGAAGTTTCGAGGGGCGGGCCAAGGCGCGAAAGCACTGATTGCAGAGTTGGTGGCAGGGGAAATTGCTCGAGCCTTAGGGCTGCCTGTTCCTGAGATTGTCTGGGTTCACCTCGATGCTGAACTTGCTCGCACTGAGCCTGATCCAGAAATCCAAGACTTGATTCGAGCCAGTGTCGGGCTGAATCTGGCGCTCGACTACCTCCCTGGTTCTGTGACATTTGACCCCATTGCAACGAAACTCGATGCTGACCTCGCCTCTTTAATTGTCTGGTTTGATGCTTACGTGACGAACATCGATCGCACAGCGGGGAACACCAATATGCTGATGTGGCACCGACGACTGTGGCTCATCGATCATGGTGCAGCTCTCTACTTCCATCACACCTGGAGCAACTACCTAGAACGGAGCCGCACCCCCTTTGCAGCTATCAAGGACCATGTGTTACTCCACAGCGCTAGCACTCTGCGGGAGGTAGATGCGAAAATAACGAAACAGTTGACACCCAGCCTCATTGAGTCCATTGTGCAGCTGATTCCGGATGCTTGGCTCGTAGAAGAGTCCCTGTTCAATGGAAGTCAGCAACATCGAGCAGCCTATGTCGAGTACTTGATGAGACGATTAGAAGCGCCGCGTATTTTTCTGGAGGAAGCTGTTCGTGCCCGATCTCTTACCGTATGATTACGCTGTCATTCGCGTGGTTCCCAGAGTGGAGCGCGAAGAGTTTGTCAATGTGGGGGTGGTCGTTTCCTGCGTCAGCTACAAATTTCTCGAAGCTCGGATTGAACTTGACGAGCCACGACTCATGGCGCTCGACTCCACTCTTGATCTTGAAATGATTCGAGACTATCTCGTTGCCATTCCTCTCATTTGCGCGGGCGGCGAACTCGCCGGACCCATTGGTCGGTTGCCTCAACGCGATCGCTTCCACTGGATTGTGGCTCCTCGGAGCACGGTGATCCAGACCTCACGAGTACATACAGGTCTTTGCCCCAGCCTACCCCATGTGATCGAACATCTCCTCGACACCATGGTGCGTCCGTGCAAGCAAAACAAAACGACTGTAACCCACACGGCTTAATGCTACTGGCACCTTTTTCCAAGGTAAATAATCGTGATTCCTGGGAAGAATGAACCTGAGATGAAGCGGTACCCCTATGCTGATTGCTTTCCTAGCAAGAATCACTGCAATTCCCAAGAGAGCTTTCCCTTACTTCAGGTTCTGCCACTCATCCTAGGTCTGAGTACATCAGCTGTTAGCATTCTGCTGTGGCAGGCTTTGGTTCAGCAAGAACAAGCTCAGATTCAGCACGCTCTGAGCGTTGAGGCAGGAAATCTAGAACTGGAAATTATGGAAAAGATTAAGCCTCAAGTGCAAGCACTGGTGCGGATGGCTGATCGGTGGGGACGGCATGGCAAACCTTCCCAAGCAGAGTGGGAGTTTAATGCAGCGCTCAATGTCCGAGACTTTAGGAGCTATCAGGCGATCGCTTGGGTCGATCCGACTCACCGTGTCCGCTGGCTGGTACCGCTACAAGGGAATGAAGCTGCGCTAAATTATATTCCTATTTTTAGAGAGCAACAGTTTGATGGTTTTATTGTCGCGACTTACCGAACTCAAGAACTAATTAACAGCATCTTGTCAGAGAAGGATGCTCATGGCTATGTGGTTGCCATTTTTGATGAAAAAGACCAGATCTACACCCATGATGATGTAGGCGAGGGCAATCGAGGTAAATGGCACCAAGAGAGTACTGTCGAACTGTATGGGTTGAACTGGCGAGTTCAGGTTTATCCGACAGCGCTCCTGTCCAATCGAATGAGATCGCCCCTGCCCACCATCACCTTAATCGGCGGTTTAGCTGTATCTTGGCTCTTGGCCTTGGCTGCACATCTAACTTATCGAGCCAGACTGATAGCCCAGAACGTCAGCGCTATTAACACCGTGTTGGAGCAGGAAGTTGGAGAACGGCAACGGATTGAAGTGGCGCTCCAAGAAGAACAAAACTTCTTGCAGGTCTTACTCCACACGATTGAAGCTGGCATCGTAGCTTGTGACGCGGCAGGAACACTGACGTTGTTCAATCGAGCGGCGAGAGAGTGGCACGGATTACCAGAGCAACCACTTCCGCCTGAGCAATGGGCACAGCACTATAGAACCCATTTGAGATCTTAGGAAGGGGCTGCAAGTCGCTTGAGCATCAACCTCACAAAACAGAGATTGAGTTTGGTCGTGGCATGAGATAAAGTTCGCTCAAAGTTCTTTACTAGGCTTTTACAACGTTCCATCCAAGCATTTGAGCGTTCAACTACCCATCGAGCCACTGCTGGTACAAATCCTGGCGTTGCTGAATAGGTAATGATTTAAGCTGAGAGAGGAATTGTCCGATACTTCAAATAATGCAGCAGCAACCGAAGTGAACACCTCAACATCTCAACTGATTTGGAGTAGCACAAGGTTTTCCGGTGCAATCGTGCTAAATAATGCCTCAGTCGGGTATTTTCTCCCTCCACCCGAGTCATATAAGTCTTACTGACAATTTGGTCACTTTCCTCAATGAACATAG
>NZ_JACJPA010000033.1:0-8227 GCF_014695845.1 Trichocoleus sp. FACHB-591 | reverse complement strand
TCGATACCTATGTTGAAGATGCTGCACTTTGGATTCAGCAATTGCAGGCAGATTCTCGTTTCTCAAGCATCACCGTAATTGGTCACAGCGAAGGCTCTCTGATTGGAATGCTGGCAACCCAAAAAACCGGAGCAGATGCTTTTGTATCAATCGCCGGAATTGCCCAAACTGCATCACAAGTTTTACAAGATCAACTGCGACCTAGATTGCCAGATGCATTATGGCAACAGAATGAGCAGATTCTTGCTGCTCTAGAGCAAGGGAAGAGAGTGACCTCTGTTCCACCAGAACTCAACGAGTTCTACAGATCGAGCATCCAACCCTACCTCATTTCCTGGTTTCGCTATACCCCTGCCCAAGAGATTAGGCGTCTCACTATCCCTGTTCTAATTGTTCAAGGAACAACGGATATCCAAGTGTCTGTAAGGGAGGCGCAAGACCTGAAGAGGGCTAAGCCGGATGCGGAGCTTAGAATCATTGAGGGGATGAATCACGTGTTAAAAGCTGTTCCATTAGACCCTGAACAGCAAAATGCTTCCTATTCTGATCCAACGCTGCCAGTTGTGCCTGAGGTAGTTGAGGGTATAAGTCAATTTATTCACAGCAGTAGAATACGCCGTGAGTCTAACCAGTCGCTGCACCGGAACGTGTCAAGTTAAGTGGTTGAGTTGCAAAGGTTTTCTGCGTCCGGTGAGCTTGGTCGTTCTGCTGCTTGAGTTATCGTAGAGGCAGCAGTTTGAGTCTTGTCTGTAGGACGACGAATGAGTTTATCGGAGTTTACCAAACAAGCGATATTTGAACAATGGTCATTTCTCGCTGAGGCAACGTTTGAGCTAACAGCGCAGGGTTCAAGCCGTGCAGTTTATTTTGTTCGCGCCTCAGAGCATCAGTTTGTTCTAAAGTTTTACGCAGCTACCACTGCGATCGCTCAGATTCACTATGAGCATTCATTGCTTACGTTTCTAGACTCTGCTCATCTCCCTTTCGCGATTCCAGTACCCCTCCAGACCGCTTCTGGCGAAACCTTTATTGTCGTTGAAGTGGATGGACAATTGCTTAACGCTGCCCTACTGCCTCGGTTAGTCGGACACCCAATGGAGCGGCGAAACCGAGAGTGTCAAGAATTTTGTGTAAGCCAGAGTTGGGCTCAGTGGGATAGGCGGTCTGGGAACTCGATGGCAAAGCGCGAGAGTGCTTGTTTCCAGTTGGGGATCGGCATCGTCCATCGCTTGGCAATATTAGTCAGGGCCAAGTAGAGCAATTTGAAGACGGACTCATCACTGGGGAAGTGGCCCTTCGTCTTGAGTACCTTACGCAAGGAACGATTCAGCGACTCAATGGCATTGGTGGTGTAAATCACTCGGCGGATGTCTGCCGGATAGTCAAACAACGGGATGATGTGCTCCCAGTGCCGCAACCACAGTTGGCTGATGGAAGGATAATGCTCGTCCCACTTCTGGGCAAAGGTTTCGAGGGCTGACTCCGCTCCAGCAACCGTAGCAGCTTGGTAGATGGGTTTGAGGTCGGCTACGGCTTCGCGCTGCAACTTCCAGGGCACATACTTGAGTGAGTTCCGCATCAAGTGAACGATGCACAACTGGACCCGAGCACGAGGATAAACGGTCTTGATGGCTTCTGGAAATCCCACCAGACCATCGACACAAGCGACAAAGACATCTTCCACCCCTCGGTTTTTCAATTCCGTCAGCACCGAGAGCCAGAACTTAGCTCCTTCTGCTGGGGACATCCACATCCCCAGCAGTTCCTTGTGCCCTTCGAGGTTGACTCCCAAGACGAGGTAAACAGCCTGAGACCTCACTCGTCCTTCGGAACGGACTTTGACATAGAGCGCATCTAACCAGACGATGGGATAGACCTTGTCCAAGGGTCGGGCTTGCCATTGGCGCACCTCTTCAGCGACCGCATCGGTGACCTGACTAATCAAGGTGGCAGAAATTTCAACCCCATAGAGTTCTTCCAACTGCGCTTGGATATCCCTAGTGCTCAATCCTCGTGCATAGAGGGCGAGGATTTTGTCATCCAACCCGCTGATGCGTCGTTGTCCTTTTCTGACTAGAACGGGTTCAAACTGGCTGAAGCGATCTCGGGGCACCTGAAGTTCGAGGGTGCCAAGTTCAGCTTGCACCGTCTTTTTGGAGAAGCCATTGCGAGAATTGCGGCGCTCCTTGGGTGGCTCTGCTTCAGCAATCTGGGAGTTGTGCTGGTGTTGGAGATGATGAGTGAGTTCTGCCTGCAATGCCTTTTCCACTAGACGTGTGGTGAGCTGCTTCAGCAACCCTTGTTCTCCAAGAACGGCTTCGGGTCCGGAGTAATCTTGCAGCAGTTCATCGAGCAACTGGTCGACTTTGGCGGCAGAAGGATGGGATTCTTTCATGGGCGGTCTCCTGTCATTGGATGTTATTTTGACCGCTTACACAAAATAATTTACAGTCTCGCGAAACCTGCATCAGATTCAATCGGCTGGTTTTGCCTTGGCGACGTTGCACAATGCGCTTGCCGAGTTCGATCCGCAGGGTCAGTACGCGAAACTGCCGTTTTGGGGAGCATTAGACCGAATTCATCCGCAAGTCAGCGATCCCTTCACAGTTCCACAACTTTTACAGCTAGGTTTAGAGGAACAGAGACATTTAAATCAACTGTTAAATGAGGCAATCGAATCCTCTCCTGAGCTATACGCAACACTTTCCATTCAGACCATTCATGCAGATTACATAACACCAAACATTCTCGTGAACCAGGATCAGGTGGTTGGAATTCTAGATTTTGAGTTTGCAACGCGCGATTTGCGATTGTTGGATTACATGAGTAGCTTAGATCAGCTTGCATCCTTTCCTTGGCAGGAGGTTTTATTTGAGGAAATTGTGCGAGCCTTTAGCACGGGCTATCAAGCGTTGTCTTTACTGACACTGGCAGAAATGAGAGCTGCCATTTCGGTGTGGAAGCTGCAACGCGCCAGTTCGCTGGTCTACTGGACAGGGTGGTTAGTGGAAGGAAAAGGGAGTCGGCAAAAAATTGTTGATGCTGTTGTGGAGACGCTGAGATTTGAAACGTGGCTCCAATCCAATCAGAGGAAGTGGCTTGATGCTTTAGGTTGCGTGTGAGTTTATAAAGTACAGAAACATTGCTGGTAGCGACAGAACAATTCGATTGCAGCGGACAAGCAAAGTTTTTTCGTCTATCGTTCTATTTTTCTCGTCGCCGCTGAATTGCACGGTTCTGCCGCTGCACACGGCTTGGCTGTTAATCAAACTTAAATTATGCAGATTGAGCATTTAGAGTTTAAGCCAATTGATTTGGCAAAGCACGCCGATGTTTGCGTAGCTTTCCGGGAAGATTCATATGTTTGCAGCTTTGGGTCAGCAGAACTCTTTCACGGGGCCGATGGCAAAGGAGCAGAACGCTACGTCAACTGGCTGTGCGAGAAGATGAAACGGTTTCCTGGTGGCTGCATTCACGTTTGGTCGGGCAGCGAAATCATCGGTCAAATGGAAATGGGACGTTTTAGGTCAGATGCCTCACTAGGTTACGTCAATTTGTACTACGTCACTGCCCGTTGGCGCGGCACTGGTGTTGCCAGTTTGCTTGATGAATATGCAACAGCCTTCTTCAAACGGCTTAGCTTGCACTCCGCCCGTTTAAGCGTCACTCCGACAAATACGAGAGCAGTAGAGTTCTATCTTAGGCATGGATGGAAGGACTTGGGGCCACGAGAGAACGCGCCTGAGGTTCACTACATGGGAAAAAATTATGCGTGACCGGCAGCAACAGAACAAGGTGCTGCACTCGACTGCCTACACTCTACGCTCGTGCTTCCACCAGCCTCTAGCGGCGAGTGAGCTGAATCGTTGTACGGCATCGCTAGCTACTACCCTCAGTATGCTGAAATGCATCATGTAGCAGAAGACAATTCATCCTTTTATGTGCGTGTCCCAGCAAAAGTTTTGGGTGCTTACGTGATGGAGAGATTACCGTTATCCTTCTTCCTGTCCATGGATTAGCCCTAACACAGCCGCTCGAGGCTCATCTCATTCCTGAAACCTTGAGGATGCCTAATAGTGAGTTTGATATATTGTTCAAACATCCTGGCGCAGAAATGATCCGAGTCCTATGCCACGATGAACCCTGCCCAGAAACTGATAAAAGCAATGAGTGAGGTTCGGCTCGATTTGGGTGTCGTTCGCTCGGATCGGGAACAACGTGCAGTTGTGGCAGACCTAGATAAATATCGAGTAGAGTTAACACAGATCTAAATACTCGGTTGTAGAGTCCTGCCGTACAACAATTGCGGTGCAACGGATTGAAAGAAGTCGCTGTTGCTGAGTCCAAGTTCTTGGTAACCTCTGACCGCAACCGTTAGTCTGCCAAGACTGAAGGGTATGGTTAGGATGACTAACAAACAATCGCCAAGTTTTGTGGTTGCTATAAGTGGTCCCTCTGGAGCAGGAAAAACTTCTCTGGTTCAAAAAGTAACCAGTTTGCTAGAAGATGCTGTATCTCTTTATTTCGACGATTATGCCTCGGTATCGAAATACCCCTCGAACTTCTCTGAGTGGATTAAAGAGGGAGCCGATCCCAATCAATGGCAAACGCCACAACTCCTTAAAGACTTACGGAGCTTACGGCGTAGGAAAGCCATTTCTCTGCCCGACAACAAAGGAATAATCAAGGCAGCCAGCTTCATTGTGATGGAGGAGCCATTTGGTAGAGAACGAGCCGAAATGAACGAGCTTATTGATTTTGTAGCATGTATCGACCTGCCGCTAGAAGTTGCCTTAGCACGTCGGTTGCTGCGAGATGTTGAATGGTGTCTCCGTGAAAGAGATCCAGAATACCTGGCAACTTATCTCAAAGAATACCTAATAGGATATCTCAGTGGTGCTACCCGCGAACTGTACCTTGAAGTAAACGCAAGGGTCTTGAAGAATTGCGATTTGGTTCTAGATGGAGTTAAATCCCTGGATGAGCTGGCAGATGAGATAATCGCTGCGATTAAAACAAAACTGGGGACAGTCTAACTGTAATCAGGAGCAGCCTAACAATCCGCCTGCACACCGACCGTTTAGAATTACCAGTTGAGTCCGAAAGTTCACTAGCGGCGGGTGAGGCGGAACGTTCATAGCTAGCAACAATGCCGAAAATGAGTGAATTCGGCATTGTTTGAGGTGCGATCGCTTGAGGACTCAAGCGCTTGAAACATATTACAAAAAGCACGCCATTGTTCGTTTTCGGCAATGTTTGTAAGAAACATATAACACCTCCTCGAAAACCGAGAAATCAAGAGGTGGGATCGCTGTATTTTGATCGCGCCTTTTCATGCCCCTAGGCTCATCTAGAGAATGTGTCCAATTTAGTCCTAGTGGAAACTCAGTATCATTATCCGCTAAAACTAAATTTTGAGAGCGCAGCGGATGAGGGAGGGGAAGTCGGTAGCGGGCATAGAAGGCGGAAGGGCGCTCTGGCCCCGCATGGCAGGTGACGTGAGAGGAGCGTCGGGTGATGTTAGATGCAGGGTGGGTCACACGAGTCTCTCCCTTAGCTTTGCCAAGCCCTTCATGACCTCTGCTCGGTTCTTGGCACTCTTCATCCACGTCGGCAACCTGCTCGCCAAGCTCTGATTGCTCCAGCCATACTCTTCGTCTCTACTCCTCTGGCGCAGGCCCGCGCTCACGTAGCTCTCTATGAAATTCAGATGCTCAACATTGTATGCCCACAGTATTTCACCGCGGCACGGTCGCTGCAACCAGAGCGGGAGATGGAAGTACCAGTCAACAGCCGCCCCGATGCACACCTGCCCCGGCTCATACTGCTCAAGAGTGGAGGAGTACATAACGCCGGAGCTGGCACACCTCCACTCTTGAGAGTGGCCACACTTCACACAAGTGAGGCTGACCTGTGAGTTTGCGCCCGACCCTCGGTGAATGACTGTGGCCTGGCGGGAGCATTCCGGGCACACAACCAAGAATGAACCCCTGAAGTCCTCTACCCTGTCTCTATCATCTGTGAACCTGCGATTCATTCAACCTCTCAACCCCGGGCTGTTGCCACGTTCGCCCTAAGCTCAAAGGCAAGCCCCGCTTCATCGGTGTATGGCCGCACCACTTCGACGCTGTCGCGAGCGATCGCCGCCATCACTCGCTCGCGCTCCGCTTCGCCCATTGTCTTGGCTGCACCACTCATGCCGACCAAGGCGATCGCGTTCATGTGCACCCAGACAGCCCCGTCATCGAAACGGATAGTGCGTGAGACCATCTTTGATTGAACGTCGTGAAAGCCGACTTCTCGGAGCAGGGTCTCAAGCGGGGCAGTCTCTCCAAAACTGTGGCGGCGGTCGATGATAGGCCCGAGGTACCGTTCCACGACCCGACGGAGTTCCCGCAACAGCGGGAGTTCTTCGTCCGCTCGCCAGGCGCTCACGGCTAATCTGCCGCCCGCCGCCAGTGCGCCTCGCATCTGCCGTGCCGCAGCAGTCTGGTTCGAGAAGAATTGAATTCCTTGCTGACAGACGACGACGTCAAACTGCTCGCGGTCGTGCAGCGGTAGTGCAGTGACATCGCCTTCGCGCCAATCGACACCCGGGGCCACTTGACGTGCGACTGCGAGCATTGCCGGACTCAAGTCGACACCGACTACCCTGGCGCTCTCGCCCAAGCGTTCCTTCGCTAGCCGCGCGAGGATGCCGGTTCCACAAGCCACATCGAGAACACAGTCTCCGGCGGTAAGCTCTACGTCGTCGAGGAGGTGTTCAGCCCAAGGACGGAACAGAGGGCGCACGAGCGCCTGCTCATACATCTCAGGAAAACTTAACCCAGCGAAGGGAAGCGTCATATCAACCTCCAACAGGCTCAGACACGCACTCTAACATTGCCCATTACCTGCCGCAGATAACTTACAGCAGTTATTGCTTGAGTAAGCCACAGTTTGATAGTCTAAGTGAGTCTTGCAAGATGAGACGATGACCACTCATGCCTGCCCCATTGTCTGTTGATTTACGGCAACGAATTCTCGCCGCATATGAAGCGCAAGAAGGCTCACAACGCCAGCTGGCAAAGCGTTTCAAGGTGAGTTTATCGTTTATCCGAGACCTGATGCGACACCATCGCCAAACAGGGACGGTGTCACCCAAACCTCGTGGAGGAGGAGCCGTTGCCAAACTAGGAAAAGAGCAGTTACCCATCGTTGAAGCCCTGGTGAAGGCTCAACCAGATGCCCTCCTAATAGAACTATGTCAACGTTTTGCTGAGCAAACGGGTGTAGAGGTGAGTGTATCAACGATGCAACGAGCCGTGTGTCAACTCAAGCTCAGCGTCAAAAAAAGTTTAATTGCGGCTGAGCAGGACACCCAACGGGTTAAGGATTTGCGCTTTGCTTACCGATTGTGGAGTTTTACACTCGACCCACGTAACTTGGGGTTTATTGATGAGACAGGCGTTCATCTGGCAATGACACGCTTGTATGGTCGTGCTCCTGTGGGTGAACGCTTGTACGACAGCGAGGCCCCTGCTGATGGAGGCAAGAATATCTCGTTGATTGGTGGCATGAGTATCGATGGCTTGATTGCCACTTTGAGTATTGTGGGCAGCGTTAACACCGATGTGTTCTTGTTCTACATTCAAGAAATTTTGATTCCTCAATTATGGGTGGGAGCAATTATTGTGATGGATAACTTGCCAGTGCATCATGCCACAGTTGTGCAAGAGGCAATTGAAGCCGTGGGAGCAAAGGTTGTGTTTTTACCTCCTTATTCCCCTGACCTCTCACCCATTGAATTATGTTGGTCGAAACTCAAGCAACTTTTACGTTCAGCGAAGGCTCGAACTCGTGAAGCACTGGATCAAGCATTAACGCGAATTATCAACGAGTGTATTTTTGAGGAGGATGTCTTGGGTTGGTTCGCTCACTGTGGTTTATTCATCTGATAACCGCTGTATACGTCATCACCAATTCACTCTCGACGGTCGGGGTGCATGGACATCTGCTTAGACGGTGATTGTAACGATGAAAAATAGGGTTTAGCTCGCTCAAGTCTCAGAAATAAACTGCGATAGGTGGGACGGCATTGAGCGCCTATGGACAAGCTGTCCACTTGCCAGATGCTCCAGTTCTTCCGGGGTTGATTGGCGTCCTAGAGCTTGATTGCGATGAGGATGACGACCGAAGCGAGTCAGTATATCTCGATGTCGGCGGGCTTGTGCTGCGGAGAACTCTA
>NZ_JACJPA010000032.1:0-129089 GCF_014695845.1 Trichocoleus sp. FACHB-591 | reverse complement strand
GCGACAACCGTGCTCGGAGCCTGCCTAGGCGAGGTGGTTGTTGCCCTGTTGCTTCAGGAAGTTGAGCAAAAGCGCATGCTGTTACAGCAGCAGGGGTGGGAGGTTCAGATTACGAGGTGCAAGATCTGAGTCAACTAAAACTACAACCAGATGCCCTGGAAGCTTACCAGAGACTAACTCAGGTAGGTTGGCAGCTATTTGCTTTAACTTGTAGAAAAGCTAAAAACGCAAAAAACCCCCTGAGTAGGGGGATGAGAGCAAGAAGTTCGTCACAATAATTAAGCTTAAGCAGTTATTAGACTACTTGTTGTAGGGCTTCCTCTTGGAGAACATTGAAATCTGCACCACGAGGCAGACGCTTTTTAGCTTCTTCGTCCAGCTTTTTCCGAACGGTTAAATTAGCAATTCCAGTTGCTGGCAAGCTATAGGTTTGTTGGAAGGTCTTCATGGCTCGCAGAGTCAGAGGACCGTAAAATTCGCTTACAGGCAGCTTAGCATTGACGGTTAGATTCAAGCTGTACTGAAGATTTTTCACGATTTGTCCAGCTTTAATTTCTGTTGCGGCATCTAATCTGCCTGTAATTGGCAAGCTGTATTGGGCTTGAAATTCGCGTAATGCCGCCTGAGTGTAGATATCTAAGGTGGCGTCGTAGTTGCCGTTAATGCCGTTGGGGCCTAAGTTATATCCCAATCCATCCAAAACTTCTTTGATTTGAGTTAGAGAGTAAGCCATGATGCAATTCCTGCTGTTACTTGAGTAAGGGCTTGATTGATCTCAAGTTAGCTTTGGCAGCACAGCTGTCACCTCCTACGGTTTGGTCATCCAACCGCATGAGCTTGTTTTACTCCTATTGGATTGAGGAAATGTCGCGGATGAGAGTGAAGTTGTTTAGTTGCTAAAGCCAGTTCTCAGTAAGGTAAATGTCTATAAAAGCACTAGGCTATCGCGGATTTAACTGAAAATTCCTAAGGAGCAAAATAAGCCGTAAAAACAGGCTTGATTGGAATCTCAGGATCGCGTAAGAATACTAAATCCAAGTTCGCGACTTCACACACAGTAAGAATGAATACACAGCCAGATGACCAGCCTCATTCTGGGAGTACCGATACCGCGATCGCTCAGCAGTTTGGTCAGGCCGCTGCTCGGTATCAACGTTTTTCTAGTTCTTTCAGTCGTACGCTCAACTCGCTCTTTAGTTTTTGTGATTGACAACTGGTGCCGCTAGAGCGAGGGATGGAGCTAATTATTACTTGTACGACTAGCAATGTGCGATCGCAGGTGATCAACAGTTTGCTACCTATTTCAACCAGGCTACAAAGCTTGTTTGGGTGTTCTAAAATTCGGGTTTTGGGTGGGTCTTATCCGTTTGAGACGAGTACGGATGAGGTGATCCGTCATCACCGTTATTGGAAGCGGTACGACAATCGTTAAGTATTTGGTAAGAACTAGGCCATTGGGGGCAAGCACCCCTAACCCCTCGCTGAGGGACGGTTGCGTCCCTCAGACTCCTTCCAAAACAAATTAACTTCCGTTGTTACTAAATTAGTGCGTCTTCGCTTCGGGGAAGGAATTAGGGATTAAGTCACTTCCTGCTTGGGTTTCTGGGTTACGGGTGTACCAGTAGGCCCAGGCAATCAGTACAGCTTGGAGAGGAAGCCTAGCCCAGTACAGAGCTTGGTTTTGGGGGATCCCGTCAATCTTGATGTTGTGCAATGTCATGTAGATATTGGCAGGGAACACCGCAATAAACAGGGAAATTAAGCCCCAAGCTGCTGCCACACTAACGAAGGGAATCATTAAGCCAATGCCCCCCAGAATCTCAAAAACGCCACTGATGTAGACGGAGGCGAAGGGGGGAAACGGTGGCGGTACGATGCGGGCGTATTGTTCTGGTCTGACGAAGTGGCTGATGCCAACAATAATCAGACAAACCGCAAAGATACCCCGAAGGATTTCTTTGCGGCGATAACGGGATTGAGGGGCAGAGGACATAGAAACTCTGGAAAACGCTAGTTCAACGGTAGCGATCGCTTCTCCGTGCTGCGTCTACCAAGAGTTAGCTTTTAGCGTCGCCCGGAAACTGTAGGAGGGGGTACTTCCACAGGAATGGGTTGAGGAGCCAAGCGCCGTTTGCGTCCGAAGCCACCATGCCAATCATGGAGCAAGGTGTAGAAGCAGGGAATGATAAATAGAGTGAGCACTGTGGCAAGGGACATCCCAAAGAAAACCACGATCCCTAGAGGCTGCAGAAATTCTGACCCCTCTCCAATACCCAGTGCGAGGGGAAACAAGCCTAAAACGGTGGTGACAGTGGTCATCATAATCGGACGTAAACGTTGAGGAGCGGCGGTGAGAATGGCGGTGCGGCGATCGCAACCCTCCTCTTCTCGAATCTGATTGGCTAGTTCCACCATGATGATGGCGTTGTTGACCACAATCCCCACGAGCAAAACGGCTCCCACTACGACTGTGGCTCCGATCGCGGTTTTAGTGACATACAGACCTAAAATGCCACCTGCTAGCGCTAAGGGAACCGTCAGCATGATCACCAACGGATCAATCAGGGAGTTGTACTGCACTGCCATGACCACAAAGACCAGAAACGCAGCCAGCCCACCCAGGGTCTTCAGAGAATCTTGCAACTGACGACTCGACTCCGCCGCAGAGCTAGGCAACACTGATACTCCTTCGGGTAGCTCAATTCCAGCTAGGACTGCATTGACTTCCTCCAGGGCTGCGCCCAAACTAGCTCCCTCATTCAAGCTGCCTGCAATAATAAATACTTGCCGCTGGTTGATGCGCTGAATTTCACCGGGTGCTTGACCTTCTTCAATCCGAGCCACATCACCAAGTCGAATCCGGCGGCTATCTTCAACAAACAAGGGAAGTTGAGCCAATTCAGAGGCTTGCTGGATGGCTGTCTGATTGAGTTCTACTCGCACATCCACTAAGCGGTTGCCTCGCTGGAGTTGCGTGGGTACTGAGCCTTCTAGGGCAGTTTGGATGGTGTCACCAATATCTTGAGTCGTTAAACCAACAGTAGCCAGACGTTCCCAATCTGGGCGAATCTGTACTTCTGGTTGGCGTTCATCTGCATCGGGTCGGAAGCTAGCGAGAGCAACGCGATCATCCAAAGCTTGCAACGCCTGGCGTCCAGCTTGACTCAGTTGTTGAGCATTCGGGCCTTGCAGAATCACATCAATTTCTGCCCCCCGCACCGGAGAGTTATTCAGCACAATGCCTCGCACTTGGCCAGGATTCAGTCGCAGTCGAATCCCAGCCAGATTGAGTTTGTCAAACTCTTTGCTGACTCGAGCTACATAAGCTTCAACATCACTCCCAGGCTTAAGCGTCACCGTGCTGGTAGCTCGAAGTGGGTTAGCACTGGTATTGCTGCCAAACAAAGAACCCCCCACCGTCGTGAAGGCATAATCTGTTTCAGGTTGCTCCAACAGAATCTCATCGACTCTAGCCATCACCTTCTGACTGGTTTCTAGCGGGGTGCCTGGGGGAAACTGAGCCGATAAGTTGGCTTGACCTGTGCTGATGCGTGGCAGAATTTCTTGAGAAATTTGACCTGCCATCCATAAGCTGCCGCCGCCTAAAACGACAATGACGATCGCAACCACGACCAATCGGTGACGCACCACTTTGGCTAAGGTATTAGCGTAGCTACGGGTGGCTGAGTCAAAGCGTTCGTTAAATTTCCGCAATACCCAAAAGCGATCGACGTGACTTGACCAAGGCAGCATCAGCAGTCGCGCCGAGAGCATCGGCACCACTGTGACGGCAACAACGAGAGAAGCAACTACCGCAAAGCAAATGGTGAGAATTAATTCGTTGAAGAGTAAGGAGACAAAACCGCCAATCAGGACAAATGGCAGGACCGACACTAAGTTGGCTCCAGTCGCTGCCACCAAGGAAGACTCAACTTCTCGGCTACTCTCCTCAACGATTTCATTCGCGGCTTGGGTCGAATACTCAGTTGCAGTTCCCTCGCCTGCACTTTGCCTTGATTCTGCGACTCGCTTATTAATGTTCTCCAAAATGACTACAGAGGTATCCACCGCTTGGCCAATACTAATGGCGAGCCCCCCTAGACTAAAGACGTTGAGGGAGAAACCAGACAGCTTCATCACGATCGCCGCTGCCAAGGCACACAAAGGAATCGTGAGGGAGATAATGAATGTCTGTCGTAATGAACCTAAAAACACCAGAACTGAGAGAGCTGCTAAACCTGCGCCTGCTATCCCGGAACCTGTCACATCGGAGATGGAGTTACGAATAAAGCGCGACTCATCCAAGGTTGGACGGATCTCTAAGTCCTCTGGAATCAAACCAGACTGCTTGAGGGCTTCCAGCCTTTTTTTGACGCCATCTACCACTGCAACTGTGTTGGCATCGGGCTGCTTTTGCACACTGACTTTAACGGCAGGCTGGCCATTCAGCGCCACAAATACACGCTGTTCTTCATTACCGTCAATAATCTCAGCAAAGTCTCGCAAGTAAACCCGACTAGTCAGAGGAGAACTTGCAGAGGAAGCACTGTTCTCCCCTTGTGTGGCTCCGCTACTAGTTGCTTGGTTCGTAGCGGAGCTGCTGCCTCTCGTTTCAAATGACAAATTAGCAATTTCGTTGGCGTTTTGAAATCGGCCCACGGTGCGGGTCAGCGGTTCTACACTCGAGCCTAGAATACGGCCTCCAGCCACATCGACGTTGCGATCGCGTAGGGTATTCAACACATCTGTCAGCCCCACACCAGACGCTTGCAGGCGGTTGAGATCGATGTTGACTCTCACTTCTTCGGCCACACCACCGGAGACATCGACAGAAGCAACGCCAGGGACAACGCCCAACTCACGGGCTAGCTCTTCATCGGCAAACACGCGCAAATCCACGCTTTCACGGGAAGGCGAAGTTAGAGCAAACTCATAAACAGGTAATTGCGACGGATCAACCTTAAACAGGCGCGGTTCTTCTACCGTTTCGGGCAAACGTCCCCTAGCCCGGTTGAAGGCAGCCGTGGCTTCATTCAGAGCTTGGTCAATATCACCGCCTGGCTGAAAGAACAGGTCTAAACTCACCTGTCCTTCGCGCGTTTGGGAATAGACTTGCACCACTCCCTCGGTTGCAGAAAGCGCTTCTTCCAGGGGCTTGGTGACTTCATCGACTGCCACTTCTGGAGAAACTCCCGGCGCATCTACCCGCACCCCAATCCGGGGATAGGTAATGGAGGGCAGCAGATCAACTTGCAGCGTCGTGAGGAAGAAAATTCCCACCACAATCACGGCTAGGGTCAGCATCAGGGTACCGATATGCTGACGAATCGCGATCGCACTGACGCTAAAGCCTTTGGGTTGAGGAGCTTGCATTACCGCTGTTTCCCTTGGTTTGGATTAGGTTGAGTCGTTCGGGTAGGCTGGGTGGTTTGAGTCGATTGAGTTGGTTTTTGAGTTTGGCCAGGTTGAGTTTCTGAGAGAATGCTCAGACGCACCGGGGCGCCATCCTTAAGCGGTCGGCCACTACGAGCTACAAACTCTTCACCCACGCGCAAGCCAGACAAGATTTCCACTTTCCCGTTGGCTTGCTGACCTAAGGTGACAGAGCGGGCCACAGCTTTGGGTTCTTGGTTATTGCCATCCACGACAAATAAAGTGGCATTACTAGTGGCGTTAGTGCGCTGTTGCTGGCCTTGCTGGTCTCGCTGACCTCGCTCTGACTGAATGGCCGATTCTGGCACTACGACCCGTTGCGATCGCCCCTGCACAAAACTCACTCGCGCAAATAGCCCACTACCCACACGACCATTCTCGTTGGGAATCGTAACTTCAATCGGGACGTAAAGCGCATTTGCCACAGGCGTAATCCGAGTTACTTCCCCGCTAAAGACTTGATTGGGAAAGGCATCTAAGCTCACCCGCACGTCTTGCCCTTGGCGAATGGTGCCGAGTTGCTTATCCGCGACGTTGACGATGACTTTAGCGCTGCTCAAATCACCCAAGCGCAGAATCTCGGTGCCTGGTTGCACCAAAGTGCCTGGGTCCATTTCTCGCTTCAGCACCACACCTGTCACCGGGGAACTCAGCGTTGCATAAGATTGCCGCTCATTAGCTTGAGCCACCACAGCTCGCTGAGCGGCCACCCGACCCTGGGCTGCTACCACTGCCTGCTGCCTGGTGCGGACTTGTTCTTGGGCCGAGCGTAGAGCTTGAGCCGCAGTACGAGCTTCAGTTTGGGCTTGTTCAGCAAGCTGAGCGGCGATCGCTCCTTCACGCAACAACTGTTGGAGCCGCGCCGCATCGGATTGGGCCTGTTGCAGTTGGAGCCGCGCTTCTTCCACCTGCGTCCTGGCATCATTCACTTCCGCTTCCGCTTGAGCCACTTCCGACTGACGGGTAGCCAATTCCGCTTGGGCTTCTGTGACTGAAGTAGCCAACAGCGAAGCATCTAACTGGGCGACTGTCTGGCCTCTACCCACCGTATCCCCCGCATCAACGAGGAGATCGAGCAATTGGCCTTCCACTTGAGCCCGCAGAGACACTTCCCGCAAGGGCTGAGTTGTTCCAGTAAATTCCAAATTTTCTTGCAAGGAGCCAGTTTCAGCGATCGCCACATCCACTGGAGTTGGGCCACCGCGTGCCCCTCCGTTCTGCTGCCGAGGTGCTTCTGCATCTGCTTTGGTGAAAATTCCGCAGCCTGATACAGTTACCAGCAGCATCAGCAGCAACGCTCGACTGGCCAGCAGTAGCGGAAATCGTTCTGAGGTTTGAGGCTTTACGTCAGCAGACTGTGGCATAACTTGAACGAACCACTCGAACGTCGTTTCTGAAATTTTAACTTTGCTTTACAAATTTCGGTACACTTACTAGGTATATCAATTTGTTATAAGCAAATTCTTTGAATTAGCCCATGCTTGAACTAGCAGCTCTCGGACTTCTGCAACAGCAACCGTTGCATGGATATCGCCTCAAACAGCAGCTAGAGCAGTTTATGAGTGGTTGTATTAGCGTCAACTATGGGGCGATTTATCCCTTGCTCAAACGCTTAGAGGACCGGGGTGACATCATGACTCAAACTGAGGAAGCGAGTCAGGGAGGCCCCAGCCGGAAGATCTACCAAATTACATCTCAAGGACGCGATCGCTGGAAGCAAGAAATGATGGCTCACCCCCACGAAAGTTGGGTGAATGCGCGATCGCGGTTTTGCATCAAGGTTTTCTTCTTTAGCCACATAGAGCCAGCCGAGCGGCTGAAGTTAATTAAGCACCGCTTAATGACTTGTCGGTTGCGCTTAGAAAGTCAGCAAGCCGAGCCAACACCGAGTGATCCGTACCAAGCGGCGATCGGGCAACGATTTGAGATGGTGTTGCAGGATGAAATTCAGTGGTTAGTCCTGCAACTGCAACAGGAAAAGCTAGACAGTTTGGACAGTCCACCTCAGCCTGCATCCATGAGCCTAGATAGATTTACGGCTTATAGCGAATTCTCTTAAGGCCAACGCTAAAACCCAATTTGCTGCCACGATAGACTGATTCATGATTTAGTGATTTAGTAGAAATTGGCACAGAAGACACACCTAGAGTCTGTCAAGCAACCAACTCTGCTTTTTTGATTTTGCTCAATTCATTCATGAGAGGGAAAGGGTAATGACCCTTCTAGTTGTGCTATGAATCCAAACCTCAAAGGGCTAAACATCCCAGCAGAAGTTTTTGAAGCTCTGGAGTTGCGATCGGCCATGACTGGCGTAGACAAAGCCGATTTAGTGGTAGAAGCCCTGCGGCAAAACTTAGATCTGGCTTTCACCATCGAGCATTTGATTGCTGAGATTGCCAGCTTGAAAGCAAATGATCAGAAGTTAGAAGTTGATGTTTTGGATCTTAGGCAGAAGGTGGATGGTCTAGAAGGACGATTTGCTGGCCTCAAGACTGCGCTGGAGCGAAATACCGAAATTGCTTTAGGAGCTAGGATGCGATGCACCAGAGCAGTAGCCCAATCTAGAAGCTTAGTGGCTCAAGCTCGTAGCACCCGTCAAGCCGTTGCGGAAAGTCGGCAGCGATCGTGGTCCTAAGTTGAGTGAGGGGTGGTACGTCCTGCTAAGTGGGCAACTGTCGCAATCAGGTCGGATGGGCTCACAGGCTTAGGGACATGCAGTTGAAAACCAGCTAGGAGTGCGCGGTTTCGGTCGTCTTCTCTAGCATATGCAGTTAAGGCCGCCGCTGGAATGCGCCCTCCCTGCTCGACGGGCAGCGATCGCACTTGATGAATCAGGGTATAGCCATCAATCTCTGGCATGCCAATGTCGCTCACCAATACATCTGGGCGTTGCTGCTGTATGGCCGCCAAAGCTTCTGTAGCAGAAGCAGCCGCAATCACACTCGCACCGCATTGTTCTAAAGCAGTCGCGACAAATTCGCGGGCATCGGGTTCATCATCCACCACCAGCACTCGTAAACCTTGCAGATCGATAGAGGGTTCTAAGACCCCTAAATTGCTGCTAGTCGTAGAAGCTGGCTCAGGGCTGATCGATTCTAAGCGAGCCGTAATCAGGGGTAATTTAACCCTAAAAGTGGCTCCCTGGTCTTCGCCTAGGCTTTCTGCTTGCACTACTCCGCCATGCAGTTCTACCAAGTGCCGCACGATCGCCAGTCCCAATCCTAAGCCACCATAGGAGCGAGTGGTAGAACTGTCTGCTTGGCGGAAGCGCTCCCAGATATAAGGCAAAAATTCTGGGCTGATGCCTCGCCCTGTATCACTGATGATAACTTCCGCCTGAGTCTGGCTCCGCGCTAGCTGAATTTGCACTCGGCCACCGGATGGGGTGAACTTAATGGCATTGGAGAGAAGATTCCAGACAATTTGCTGAAGGCGATCGCTATCCCCAGAGATCGGGCTGGCCGATGAATCTAGCACAGATTGCAAAAGAATCTGCTTAGCATCGGCAGCAGGACGCACTGTCTCGATCGCAGCTTCAATCACTACCACCAAATCCACCGGACGCACTTTCAGCCGCAACTTACCCGTAATGATCCGGGAAACATCCAAAATATCTTCGATCAAAGTTGCCAGTGAGCGGGTATTCCGTTCCACTGTTTCTAAAGCTCGCGCCACCATCGCTTCGTCAAACTGTCTCGATCGCAACAATTGCGTCCAACCCAGCATGGCATTTAAGGGGGTTCGCAACTCGTGGGACAGGGTGGCCAAAAACTCGTCTTTGGTGCGGTTGGCGTTTTCGGCTTGAGTCCGTTCTTGTTGAGCGATCGCATAGAGGCGAGCATTATCCACCGCGATCGCTACGCGACGAGCCAAGTCTTCTGCCAAGGCCAAGTCAGCTTTACCATAGCGCCGACCTGACTCAGCAGCCACAAAGATGATAGCTCCTAGAATCTGCTCACGCGCTACCAGCGGCACGATCATTAAAGATTTGAAGCCAATCTCCCGCATCAGCTCCAAATGCTGAGGATCACGGGCTCCCTGCACCAGCATGGCATCAGTGACTTCTGGGTAAAGTTCGGAATGGCCAGTCCGTAACACTTGGGCTAGACCTGTGGAAGCATTCGGATCGAGCGGATATTGCTGGCGGAGTTTATGTCCTAGCTCGACTTTGGCTGGATCAACATGGGCAACCACCAGTTGTTGCACCGCGCCATCGGGCTGAATAATATCTACTCCGCACCAATCCGCTAAAGTGGGCACCACCAGTTGAGCGACGCTCGTGAGAGTAGTTTCGTATTCTAGAGAGGAAGCAAGAACCGTACTAGCTTGGGCGAGGAATCGTAGCGCCTCTTCTGCTCGCTTGCGCTCGGTTAAATCTAAGGCAAAGGTAATCCCTACATTCGGATCTTCTTCCAGCCGGGCACCACCCACCAAAACCGGAATCCGACTGCCATCTTTGCGAATGAATTCCTTTTCGTAAGCAGAGCAAACGCCACCTCTCTGATCTTCTAGAATGGCCTGCTCATCTAGATAGCGATATTCAACAGGAGTCAAGGCATCCCAACGCAGCCGACCTGCTGACAAGTCTTCGGGTGTGTAACCGACCATTTGCAGAAAGGCGTGGTTGGCTTCCAAGATGTTGCCAGTGCGCCCCGCAAAAAACAAACCGATAATATCTGCTTCAAATAAACGCCGGAAGCGCCCTTCGCTATTTCTGAGAGCAGTTTCTATTTGTTTTTGTTCAGTAATATCCTCATGCATGAGTACTACCTCACGCGGGCGGCCCAGCTTATCTTTCACGGGGTAGATAAAGGCTCTCACCCAACACTGAGAGTCTGAGCGCGAAGCCACACCGGGTAGCGTAGCTTCCAAGTCATACAAGACCGCTGGGATAGCGGTGGCGACTCCGGCGAATCCCCGTTGAAGATAGGGCATGAGGCCTTTCTCGACCAATTGCTGATCGGCCAAAACATTGTAGTCACCCAACTGCTCTAGCGTGATGCCCCACAGTTCTTCCCAAGCCTGGTTCACCTGAATCGTGCGACCATCGGGGGCAAAAATTTGGGTACTCCAAGGCGATTGCTCAATTAGCGTCCGGAAGCGTTCTTCACTCTGGCGCAGCGCTTGTTCTGACTGGTATAACTCCGCCAGCGATCGCTCAGCGACAGACCGAGCCTGTACTTGCGATCGCGTCACCCAAAACAGCGCCAAACTCAACCCAATTCCACTCAAGGCAATGTAGGGTACGAAGCTCTTGCTAGAAGCTAGTTCAAACTCTGGGCTAGAGGTGAAAGTGATGTGCCAAGCTCGACCCGCAATGGCGATCGCCCTGGATGTAGTGAACCGAGGACGGTAAGGCAATCGTTGGTGAATCCGCAATCGATCCGAGCGGTGCAGCAAGTTTTGTGGGTTTCGATCAGATCCGTCATAAATTTGGAACTCAACCGCTGGATATTGTTCATTGCCGAAGATCCCTGCCATCAGGTCATCGGCTCGGAAAGGACTGTAGACGAAGCCTTGCAAAGCTGACCGCCGCCCGGCGACCGTACCAGGAGTATCCCCCGTACGATACAGCGGTACATAGATCAAAAAACCTGCTTGCTTATTTTGCTCAATTTCTTGTAAGAGAGTCACTCGACCCGAAGCTGCCGCAGCTCCAGTATCGCGAGCCTGCTCCATCGCTGCCCGCCGCACTGGTTCTGTAAACATATCGAACCCGAGGGCTGCTCGATTGCGCTGGTCGAAGGGTTCTAAGTAAATAATGGCGTGGTACTCGGCTCGCGGAAAGTCTGGTTGAATGGCAAAGTTAGTAAAGCCCTGCTGTCGCATCTCGCCAACAAAAGCATCCTTGTCGTCTGCTCTCAGCCGTACCGAGAAACCAATCCCTTGAGTGCCTGGATAACGCCGCCCTAGTTCTACCTGTTTTACATAAGTGCGAAATTGGGCTGAGGTAAGGCGCTCATTGACAGCAAACAATCCACTACTGGAGCGTAGTAGGGCGATGTAGGTTTCTAAACGATTTTGAATTGCATCTTCAGTCCGCTGAACTGCATTCTCGAATCGTATTTGGTCTTTGGCTCGCGCCACAGTCGCCACGTAAGCAGTCGCAACGGTGGTTAGCAGCAATGCTCCCCCTAAAACGAGATAGGGGGTCCAAGTACGACGGGGCCGAACAGGTGGCCAAGGCAATCTCACTTTCATGTTGGCGCTGACTCAAAGAGCGAAGCGAGGACGGCGATCGCTCCAAGGCTGTAAGGCTTCAATCTGAGCCGCCAAAGCGATCAGAGTAGACTCCGCCGCAGGACGCCCGACAATTTGCACCCCCACGGGCAACCCTCGCGGATCGAATCCTGTCGGAATGGCGATCGCAGGTTGACCACTGGCATTAAATGGCGGCGAAGGAGCGACCCAATTGGTAATTTTCTGCAAGGTTTCGGCAGGGTCTAAGTCAGCCCATTCTCCCACCCGAATTGTGGGGTGCAAAAAGACAGGCAGCACCAGCGCATCATAGGTATTGAAGAAAGCCACAATGCGACGGGCGATCGTCTGCATCATCCCCACCGCTTGCAGATATTCCCCACAAGAATCAGACTGCTCTAGCATCCAGCGATTCATCGGTTGCAGATACTCCCCTGGAATTCCGGATGCTGCCACCCCCGCTCGCCAAACCACTGTAAACGGCTCTACCAGATCCGCAAAGTCAGGACAACCCGGTTCAACTTGATGCCCCATCTTTTCTAACAACTTCACTGTATCCAAAACGGCTTGCTGACAGACGGGGTCAGCTTCTCCAATCGGTTGCACCGCAGTCGAGAATGCAATTCGGAGCGGTGATACAGGTTGCCCAGCCGTAGCTTTGGCTTGCTCTGCCACCTTGAGAAAAGAAGGATTCGGGTCTGGGAACCAATAAGGATCACCCGTGGTGTAACCGGACATCACATCTAGCAGGGCTGCCGCGTCTGTGACGGTGCGGGCCAAAGGGCCATTGGTGGCAAGCCCACTCAAGCGATCGCCTACGGGTGCATAGCTAATTCGGCCTCTAGAAGGCTTAATGCCCACCAACCCACAACAAGCCGCTGGCCCTCGAATCGAACCACCACCATCCGAACCTTGAGCGATCGCACATAGCCCTGCCGCCACTGCTGCTGCTGCCCCACCGCTAGACCCACCGGGCGTGTAGTCCAAATCCCAAGGGTTTCGAGCGGGAGGAAATCCTAGAGGTTCTGTGTAAGGAAAAGAACCCAGCTCAGACGTTGCGGTTTTGCCCAAGATCACAAAGCCCGCTTGCCTGATCCACGTCACCACCCCATCTTCATAGTTAGCGATATTGTCCTTCATTACCGGAGTGCCGTAGGTACAGCGCACCCCTAGCACCGCACTCAAATCTTTAACTGAAATCGGCACCCCAAAAAACGGTGGCAGTTCATCAACATTGTGGTTCTGAGCGAGAATCTCTGTTTTGGCTTTGGCGTCTGCGATCGCCTGCTCTGCCGTAACTGTGAAATAACTACCAAGCTGACTATCTAGCCGCTGAATGCGCTCCAGATACAGCTCGACTAGTTCTAACGGCGACACTGTTTTGGCACGAATCAGTTGTGCTTGCTCAACAGCGGGGGTAAAGGCTAACTCAGTTCGATCCATAGTTTTCTTCCAGCGATCGCGATACTTTACCAAAACAGGTGATTCAGAGATTTGCGGAACAGCTTCACCCCTTGAGGCTCCTGATAATCTAAGGGCAAGAGTTGTAGCAACGCCGCTTGCAATGCGTCTATGGCGGCTTGGGCTTCTTGAGGTTTGGGGCGATGGGAGGCAGGAAAATGCAGCGGTTCACCAAACCTGACTGTTAAAGTTTTACGAAAATAGAGGTCTTTGGTGCCGATTAACGCGACTGGCACAATGGGCACCCCTGCTCGCAGCGCATAAATGACCGTCCCCCGTTTTAAGGGTAAACGCAATTGTCCTTCTAGCGTGCCCAATCCCCCCTCCGGAAACAGGATAATGCCATCCCCGTGAGCAAAAATTGCTTGCACCGCCCGATCAATTTGCCGCAAAGCCGCGATCGCATTTCCCGCCGGAACATCTTGCTCCAAAGCCGCCCCTAGCTCCGCTAAATCTGGGCGATCGCTCTTAGCCGCTGCAATCACTGCAATTTCCTCTCGCCACCGCCGCTCAACCGGAATCACTCCTCGCGCTTGCCGCAACACCTGCCGCTTCCACCACTTGTTATATAGCGTCCGGGCATCCGCCAAGATGTGATAATACGGCTCACCCGGAACCTCCGAGAGCAGCAAGAATGGGTCAATGTGATTGAGATGATTAGCGGCAAGTAACACTGGCCCTTGGGGAATGCGCTCCGGATACTCCACCCGCACCCGAAACAAACTGTGAATCAGCGATCGCAACACAGTTTGCCGAAACTCACCTGATACGGCTCGCTCAAACTGACCTCTCGCGATCGCCTCTGTCTCATCCAGTGCTGATTGGATACTGGCTCGAACTGCGCGATCGCGAGCCGCAGCAAGCCCCTCCTCTACGCGCTGCACCACCGCTGGCGTTAACTCAGGTAGCGCTTGAATCGCTCCTAGCTCATCCGATTGCGATTTACTCACCACCTCAAAAGTTGGCTGCTCAGAAGGGGGACTGCTCATGCTCCCAATCTCACCTGAGAATGTCTAGCCAGTATAGGGCGAAAATTTTACCCTGACCGAATCACTCCACAATGCTTTAATTTCGTCACTATTAGAGGCGATCGCTCTCTACCCAAATCTAATCCTTCACCTCACGAATGACGCGGCAAGGATTGCCTACTGCAAGCACTCCCTCTGGAATGTCCTTCGTAACTACACTGCCTGCCCCAATAACCGAACCAGCGCCAATCCTTACGCCGGGAAGGATCAAGACACCACCCCCCACCCAGACATCTGAGCCGATCTCTATTGGCTTAGCCAGTTCTAAACCTGTACGGCGATCGCTGGCACTGAGGGGATGAGTTGCTGTGTAGATTTGCACCGCAGGCCCAAACATCACGTTGCTACCAATCAAAACTTCGGCAACGTCTAAAACGACGCAGTTGAAATTAAAGAAAACCTTATTGCCCAGCGTGATGTTGCTGCCATAGTCGCAGAAGAATGGTGGCTCAATCCAAACCTCTTCATCTGTGATTTTGAACAACTCTTGGATAATGCGGCGACGCTCCTCCAGTTGGTCATCGCGGGAATCATTGAGCGTCTTGATTAACAGGCGAGCCCGACGGCGTTCAGCGCAAAGTTGAGGGTCGAGTGGGTCATAAAGCTCACTGCTCAGCATCTTGTCCTTTTCGCTTTTCATCTGCCCCTCCTAGCCCAACCGCCAAAACTCACTTGCCGTTGAGTTCACCGCTAACCTAGCATCTGGCTGCAGCGATCGCAGCTATTAACTCTTTCCCAAAGGCGATTGCCTTTGTCCTGATTTGCTTATCAGCAAGGTGGATGAAGCGAGAACAGGAGACTGCAATTGGGCACACTACAAGCATCTCCTCCGTCACCTCCACAGGGCAAACTACCGATGAATAGACGCTTTCAGACTAGAGGGCTTTTTCAGACTAGAACACGTAGTTCCCAAGGATTTACCATCTTTGACCTAGCAGCCTATCTCTTCTTAGTTGGCTTGCTCGTCCTGGCCTTACCCATTTTTCTACAACCCTCTGCTGCTAGTGGTAGCACCAATTACCGGAGTCGGGCCGTTTTACCGCTGCGCTTAGAAATCGGGCGCTGATTCTGGGGAGTGGCAGCGTCATAGATTTTCTCATTCGCTTCAGCAGACTTGAATAGATCTACCACCGGATGCGGATAATCCACACCAATTCTGACGTTGAAGCGCTGTTGTTCGACAGGTTGCAGTTTCCACGGTTCATGTACTTTCGTAGCAGGAACATTCGCTAGCTCCGGTAGCCAGTGCTTCACATATTCACCCTGCGGGTCGTAATCTTTCGACTGCTTGAGAATATTGAAAAAGCGGAAGCCACGGGCATCATTGCCGACACCAGCCGTATAGTTCCAGTTGCCCCAATTGCTGCACACATCGTAGTCAATCAGCATCGACTCAAAATACTCGGCACCGATTCGCCAATCAATTCCCAAATTCTTCGTCAAGAAGCTCGCCACATTTTGACGACCGCGATTGGACATAAATCCCGTTGCCGCCAGCTCTCGCATATTGGCATCCACCAGCGGAAAACCCGTTTGCCCTTGCCTCCACAGCTCAAAACGCTGCGGGTCATCTTTCCAAGCGATCGCCAGCCCTTGCAAGCCAGAGCCATAGAACACGCGATCGCCATGTTTGGCACAGACAAACCGGAAATAATCGCGCCACAGTAGCTCAAAAATCAGCCAGTAAGTTGAATCATTCTTAATTCGTTTGGACTCATACTCCTGCACCTGCTCATAGATGTAACGCGGCGACAAACAACCCAGCGACAGCCAAGGCGAAAACTTCGACGAATAGTCTGCCCCCAACATGCCATTGCGCGTCTCCTTATAGGTTTTGAGGCGATCGCGCTGCCAAAAATATTCATGCAGCCTTGCCAGCCCTGCCGTCTCCCCACCTTTGAACTGCACCACCGCACGTTCATCCACAACAGGCAGCTCCAAATCCAAATCTGCCAGTTGCGGCAACTCACCTACCTCTACGTCGGGCAAAGAAGGCAACTTCTGAGGCTTCGGCAACGTGGGATCGACATTGGCATACTTTTCCACCTGCTTACGGAAATTAGTGAATAGCTCCGGTAGCTCAGAGATCTCAAAGGACAAATTATCGAGATGATAAAGCGTCTGTCCCCAAAAGGTTTCTAGCGTTATACCCAGAGGTTGTAGCGCAGTTTTTAATGCCGTTTCAATCGCCGTCTCTTCAGACGTAACCTCGCCATAACAGTAAACCGCCGAGATCTGCAGTTGATTAACTAGTTCCGGAATGATGGCCTCAGGCAAACCCCGACGCACCACCAAATCACTGCTCAGCGATCGCAAGCTTTCCCGTAAATCTGCGATCGCCTCCAACAGAAACTGCGCCCGAAACGCCCCCGTCTTTGGAAAACCAAACGAGGTTTGATCAAACTGCCGAGCATCAAAACAATAAAAAGGAACCACCTCAGCCCCAGCCTGCAGCGCTTCATGCAGAGGCTCATGGTCATGGAGCCGCAAATCATTGCGATACCAAATCAAAACTCGTTTTTCAGCCACAATCAATCGTTCCAGCCCGATTTCTTAAATAGATAAAGCTTAAACAAGCCCCCCTACCCCCCAAGCTTGGGGGAACCAGATTAAAGCATAGGTAAACATAGCTCTGACTAGCATCCACAAGAGGAACTGAAGAGAGTAAGGGTTACTTCTGGAGGGGGTCTGGGGGACGCAGCCGTCCCTCAGCGGGGGTTTGGGGGCGAGTGCCCCCAAGGCTCGGATTTAGCCCCAAAAACTAAAAATCAGCACTTAAAGGCGTACGCGGGAACGGAATCACATCTCGAATATTCGTCATCCCCGTCATAAACTGCACCAACCGCTCAAACCCCAAACCAAAACCCGCATGGGGCACCGTTCCATAACGACGCAAATCGAGATACCACCAATAAATCTCTGGGTCTAATCCTTGGGCTTTAATCCGCCGCTCCAGCACATCTAGGCGCTCCTCCCGTTGCGAACCGCCGATAATCTCCCCAATCTTAGGGGCCAGAATATCCATTGCCCGCACCGTTTTCTCATCATCACTTAGGCGCATGTAGAACGCCTTGATCTGCGTTGGGTAATCCGTCAAAATTACAGGCTTTTTGAATACTTCTTCCGCCAAGTAGCGCTCATGCTCCGACTGCAAATCTAGACCCCACTCCACCGGATACTCAAATTTACGATCGCATTTCTCCAACAGGGCGATCGCGTCCGTATAGGTCAGCCGCTCAAACTGGTTATTGATGATGTTATCCGCCGTCGCCAGCACCGTATCATCAATCCGCTGATTAAAAAACTCCATATCCTCCGGGCAGCGCTCCAACACCGTCTTGAAGATATGCTTCAGGAACGCTTCGGCCAAATCCATATCGCCGTCTAGGTCACAGAAAGCCATCTCTGGCTCCACCATCCAGAACTCAGCTAAGTGACGGGAAGTGTTAGAGTTCTCAGCTCGAAACGTCGGACCAAACGTATAGACATTACTGAATGCCATTGCCATGATTTCGGCTTCGAGCTGCCCACTTACCGTCAAGTAGGCAGGTCTCCCGAAAAAGTCTTGGCTGTAATCAATTTCTTTCGCGTCCGTTAGCGGCACCTGTTTCAGATTCAGGTTCGTGACTGCAAACATTTCCCCCGCCCCTTCACAGTCACTCGCCGTGATCACAGGGGTATGGACCCACAAAAAGCCCCGCTCTTGGAAAAATTCGTGGATCGCAGCGGCACAAGCATTCCGCACCCGGAATACAGCCCCTAGGGTGTTCGTGCGAGGACGCAAATGACCAATAGTACGCAGAAACTCAAACGAATGCCGCTTCTTCTGTAAAGGAAAGCTCTCTGGATCGGCTTCTCCGTAAACCGTTACCGATTGGGCTTGCAGCTCAATTCGCTGTCCCTTGCCCTGAGAAGGAACTAGAACCCCAGAAATCTCTATTGAGGCACCCGTGTTGGCCTGCTTCAGCACTTCCTCATAGTTGGGCAAGTCTTGGTTCAGCACCGCTTGTAAGCTGGCTAAAGCAGAGCCATCGTTAACTTCTACGAAAGCAAAGCCCTTCAACTCTCGCTTGGTTCGCACCCAACCCTGAACGGCGATCGCTTCATTGGGTTCACCGCTGCGCAATACTTCTGCAATCCGTCGTGTCGCTATCATCGTTAAACACTAAAATCGGGGGCTAATTGGCACAGGACTTCAAAATCCAGCCTACAACAACGCCCAAACCACCAAAACGCACCGCTTGCCAAAAAACATCCTTCAAGCTGTTCCAGGAGAGTAACTGGCTTTCTAGGGCGACCTCCAAAGCATCTAACTGCTGCCGAATTTGCTTAAGTTCTGCTTGGAGTTCTTGGCGCACTTCCTGCGATCGCGTCTGTCGCAAGTCACGTTGCACTTGGTCCAAACGCTGTTGCAGATTGTTCTGACGGGATTGGTCGTCCTGAATTTGAGTGTAACGTTCTTTGAGAGATTGCAGCGATCGCTCTAGTTCCTGTACCGCCTCCGCAAACTCTTGATCGAAAGTCGCTGAAGATTCATCAGCATGAGTCAGTTCGGCATCTGGTTCAGGCGGTGAAGGCGATGATGATTCGGGCGGTAGCTTCATGACAACAATAGTAAAGTAGGGTTAGATGCCAACCCAGCTCACACGCCTTTAGGACTTGCTTATGCCGGATGCAACTTCCAAACCAGCAGCGATCGCTCAAGGTCTCACTGCCCCTCAGACCGCACATCTGCAAGAATTGAGCACTCTCGAACTTGCCCAAGCCCTAGCAGCCCGCTTGACCTTAACAGACATGGACTGGCATCGGCTAAAGTCTAACCGGAAAGTGCGTGCTAGCGAACAAGCCGCCGCCGCTTTAGTTTTTCTGCTCAAAGATCAGCCGGAAGAAGCTTTACCGCGTCTGCGCCAAGCCGCTGGATGGCTCGACCGTTCTGTGTCTGCGCCTCCGTGTCCGACGCATGGCCACCGTCAAGCCAGCCCATCACCCAGCCCTACTCCCGAAGTTTGAGCTTTCGAAGGCTGAAGCACCTGAGCAAGCTTTAACGAGAATGTTTTAACTCTGATCAGCTTCCGCGTCCTGACTGGGATCAAGCTTTCGCTCTGGCAACGTCAATTGAATTGCACTTGATCCCCGTGATTGAGTTTCCACAATGGCTGTAGTCGCTACCGAAGTCGTGCCTTTCACGATCGCTCCAGAGCTAGAAAACGCTTCGCCGACTGGTTGGTAAATCAGGGTCAAGAGGCAGGAGCAACCAGCCAACAAGAATAAATCGAGATTTTTTGAGCGAGATAACCAGTTGTGCGATCGCTTCACAGTTTTAACCATATTGTTCAACGAGAATCCTGACACCAGTGACTGAGTTTTAGGAGCACGAGTGCCTGATCACTCAAAAATAGTAGCCTACATTACTGAAGATGCTGCTTGAGTGAGTGGCATCTCACCTAGAATGCCCCAAATGAGGACATTGGATATAAAAGCCAAAATTATTAGCGAACCAGAGGCAACTTGAAACGATTGCTCACCTCTTTGCACAGTCTTAACTCAGTCCCAGAGGCGTTCCATTGCACTCGGTCAAACACTTGGTAAAGAATGTACAGACCCCGACCGCATTCTTTCTCGTTGTGAGGTAGGTGTTCTGAACAACTAGAGCTACAAGAGGTAGGAGGCGCGAACCCTGAGCCCTGATCTGAAATCACCCACCAGTACTGGTTTTCCACTACAGAGAAGCGAACTAGAACTGTCTTGCTAGGGTCTAGTTTGTTCCCATGCTTCGCCGCGTTCACTAGTGCTTCTTGTAGCCCTAGCCTAAGCTCTGCTTGCCACTGAGCTGGAACCTCTGCAAGCAGTAAATCTAGAACTGGATAGAGATAAAGGGTAGAAGCAAAGCTAACTGTGCCCCAATTGCGCCCTACAGGCCGAAGTGAAACCGAAATCACTTAAAAAACCCCGTAGTTTTCAGGTGGATAAACAAACATTGGTTTGTTAAGCAATCACCCTGAGAATAACCTAGTAACCTTCTTTCACTCAAGCCTGAGTTGGTTAGTGTCATGCCTTTAAACACTAGAAGGAAGTCGCCAGCCTAACACTACGGTAATTACTGAAACTTATTACAGAAGTTACTCACTAGATCAAGACTGGAACAAGTTGACTTTCTATAGCTCAATCTACGTTGCATGAAGGACAACGCTTCTCAGGCTTTTTAAGTTTTTAGAATTATTAATCTACTATTACCATTGTACCGAAACCTCACTCAAAAATATAGTCAGGAGCCTAATTTGAGCTCGTGCCAGTTCATTCGGGAGAGGCATCGCGAGCTGCAAGTCTAGGTTTGCGGTAGTTGTAAGGACTGTAATGATTGAGACAGGATGCGGCGAAATTGGGCAAACTCAAAATTCTCAATGGTTTTTTGACGAAGAATTTCTGGCTGACCCAGCAAAGAATTAGGGTGAGTTCCCTGGAGGATCTGTGTGAGATTTTCCCCGATCGCCTCTACATCATTGGGATCAACCAAGCAGCCTATTTCCCCATTGAGGAGGGGATCAACGGCTCCGTCTTGGTTTCCGGCCAGAACTGGTTTGCCGCAAGCTAAAGCCTCTAAGTAAACAATGCCAAACCCTTCTCCACGGCTTGGTAAGGCAAACACATCACAAAGATTGTAGTGATCGCAAAGTTCTGACTCGGGCACAAATCCGGTTAGGGTGACACAATCTTGAAGATTGAGCTGGTGCACCAATGCTTCTATGTAAGGCACATTGTTCCCCTTACCAGCTAGCACGTAGTGGGCATTGGGGATGTGATGCCGAATTTCTACCAATGCTTGAATAATTTGGTTGTACCCCTTGTAGCCAGTATTTTGATCAAGGCGAGAGACAGTCAAAATCACGGGTTGATCAGGAGTTAAACCGTAACGCTCTAGTAAATAGTTTGGTTTAGGCGCAATTTTAAAGCGGCTAGCATCAAAGGCGTTGGGCAACACAGTTACATGATCTGACGGCAGAGACTGTTCGCGTAACAAGCGATCGCGCGTGTAGTGGCTGACTGCCATCACTTGGTCAGCTCGCTGGAGCACAGCCTTGAGCGCTGCGTTCTCAACATTCCAAGCTTCCAAGCCATGTAAAACCACGCCGTACGGTACCCCCGTCAGACGCTTAAACCAATCAAAGACCACGCTGTA
The DNA here is from genome assembly GCF_014695845.1 of Trichocoleus sp. FACHB-591. Classification (NCBI taxonomy): domain Bacteria; kingdom Bacillati; phylum Cyanobacteriota; class Cyanophyceae; order Leptolyngbyales; family Trichocoleusaceae; genus Trichocoleus; species Trichocoleus sp. FACHB-591. The sequence goes on along the minus strand of NZ_JACJPA010000032.1, from coordinate 107,792 downwards.
AAAATCTAAGTGGGTTGTCAAAATCAGGGTCGGGCGTTGCCAAAGCCCTAAGCCAACCATTTTGGCTGCTGCTAGGCTCGCCATCCCATACCGTCGCCATAGATTGCGATCGCCATGAGATTGCCCAAAGTAGTGAAACCGAGTCTGAGGCAAAAACTCCAAGTCTTGAAGGTTAACTTTGTCAGAGCGGTCATATTTTAGAAACACATCATATTCAGCTTCTGGATATAACTCCTGCAACGCCCGAAGTAGCACTGCAGAGTAAACTTGAATGCCACCCATGTAGCCAAAAATGTTGGGAAAGAGCAAATAGAAGTGAGGCTGCTTCACAGTGTCGTCCAAGGTCGCATGATTCAACTTACGGCGTAACCCATGTAGATCCCTGAAGTTTGGGTTAACAATCATGGTTGGTAATTGCTAAGTCCTGGCTACTAATTGCGATTGCAGCGATTTTTATGTAAACCATAGTAAAAAAAGGTGAACAGTTTTTCTAGCTGCTCACCTTTTTCTCAGGTTGTTAATTGCGGCTTATTTACGCTTTCTCAGCTGCACCTGCTTTGCGACGACGACCCATGAAACCAAGCGCACCAACTCCTAGCAATGCACCAATTGTGCCTGGTTCAGGTACAGATTCCGCAGTCACGATAAAGTCGTTATAATCTCTGTCCCCTTTCCAGGAATCATTTACAGCAATCAAGGTAGTTCCTGGTGCAGCAGTGATGGTTTTCTTGGTTCGTTGACTCAAGTCGGAGCCATTACCCTTGAAGTTTGTGTAGTAATCAAAGGTTTCACTACCGCTGACAAAATTGAAGGAGGTTTCAGCAGAATCTGTATAGACAGTTTTGGCTCCCTTGGCAGTCAAGCCGAGGAAGTAGCTGACACCTTTAGCGAATGTAAAGGTAGTTTGGCAAGGCTGTACGGATAAAGGACAGGTTCCTTTCGCATCGTTCTTGTTGCTGCTACCTGGGTCTTTGGCCTGAAGCTCTGTGAATAAGGTTGTCACGAACTTTTTGCTGGAGTCATAGACATTGAAATCAGATTGATATGCACCATGAGATGCAAAGAAGTCAAACTGAACATTAGTCGTGTTGGCAAAGGAGAAACTCCCGTCTGTATTAGAGGTAGCACCCGCGAAGCTAAAAGCTTGTGCAGGAGCAGAAACACTCATTAGGGTAGAAATAGCAGCTACAGCTACTAAAGATTTGCAAGGATTCATGTTGTGTCTCCGTAAGTAATGCGTGACGTAGGCGAAAGCCTTTCTAAGGTGGTACTAATTACCTTTGAAATTTTTGAGCTCCCAGCTGAAACAAGCTGGAGTCCTGAAGTCAGACTGATAAGGACCACACGATACGTGCATCGGATGGGGCGGTAGATGCTAAGGGCCGAACGGCCTAGAGCCTGGCTTGAGAACTGAGTCGGAAGACTGGATGTAGGAATTCATCCTTTTCCAGCCAGGTTACTGTAGCGATCGCGTAATTCAGACCAGGAACTACACTAAGTTTCAACAGTTTTAGCGACTAGAAGCTAAGTGTTAAAACGACTACCTACCTGAATGAAACTGTCTTTTGCTTGACCCTGCCGTAACTACTCTATACACGGCTAGTGGGAAGTACCATCGTGGCAGGGCAATCTTCACTCATTCTTTAAGTTAGAGGGTACTCAGCTGTAGAGAATTTAATGAGTACCTTCATGATTGGGTTAATTCCAATCAATTTAAGCTCGAACTATTGTGGTGATAACACGCAGGCAAGAAGCATGTTTTTTGACAAAATAAAACCCGCCCTATGACTAGGGTGGGCTTAGCTTAATGCCATATTTCTAAAATTTAGTCTGGGCTCAGCGATGGGTAATTCGCCTTGCCCAATATTATGGACTTAGCTGGACGACAAATTGTTCCTACTAACTGAACTTTAAGGAAAACCCATGTCCGCTTCGCAGTCGCTTGATACAGTTTCTTTAGACAGATTGCAAGGTTTCTTGGGCTTCCTGAGCTACTTGCGGCACTTGGTCTTGAGCTAACGTTGTCAACGCTGACTGCGCTTCGGCTCCACCGAGTCGTCCTAAAGCTTGCACCAACCGATGGCGGACTTGCCAGTCAGGATGAGAGGCGTAAGACACCAACAAAGGAATAGCACGGCGATCGCCTAATTCCCCGAGCGAACCGATCGCGGCCATTTCAACCAATTCATTCTCAGAAGTCAGGGCCGTTTCTAACAACTCAAAACCACGGGGATCACCGAGTTCTCCCAAGGCCGCAATGATACTGAACTGCACCAACCACTCTGGGGTTTGTTGATAAAGTTGCTGTAGATCTTCCAGTGCATCCTGTAGTTTCAAGGCTCCCAAGGAATCAGCAGCGGCAGCTTGCACGTCAGGCTCTGGGTCATTGTGTAAGCGATCGCGCAAAATCGTTGCGGTTTGAGCTAGATCGTGATGGCCCAGGGAGGAAAGCTGGCTGACCGCCGCGTAGCGAACTCTAGCACTACTATCTGCTACTGCGGTTTGAATCAGTTCAAAGGCAGTAGCAGGCTCCAGCTGGCGGAGTTGATTCACCCCTCGCAGGCGATCGCCAAAGTCTTCTGAGTGCAGTAAAGCTTGCACAGATTCGGGCGTAATACTCATATTGATTAATCTCGCTTTTGGTATGGAAATGGCGATCGCGGCATTAGGTGCCTGATCTATCAATGTTTTCAAGCAATTGGTTTTGTTAATCTTGGTGGGCAGCCATCGCTCGGACAATGTCACCCCGCGTTAAAATCCCAATGACCTGACCTGTGGCATCTAAAACAGGCAGGCGATGAATACTACGCTCGTGCATTAAACGAGCGGCCTCTTGCAGTGGTTGATCGGGATTTGTCGTCACCGGGTCGCGACTCATCACTTCCCCCACAGTTTGACCCAGGGCTTTATGTAAGTCCCGCTCGTAACGGGATGGATTTTCTAAATAGATCACACTATCTAAAATCATGATGTAGGCAGGGGGGGTGGCTCCAGTTTCCTGCCACATCAAATCTGTTTCGGAAACAACACCGATTAATTTGTCGGACTGATCAACGACTGGTAGGCCACTGATTCGTCGCTCTGCCAAAATCTGAACCACTTCCTGAAGCGGGGTTTCAGGCTTAACGGTGATGGGATTGCGGCTCATGACTTCCGCAACAGTTTTGGGCATAGCAAATGCCTCTCCTAATAGGGCTCTGGCCTCATTCTAGGCAATTCTGGGGATCAACCGAAGGAGTTTTAAGGAGATTTATTTTCCTGAGATTTATAGAAGGTGCTATAGCTGTCCTAAATAATTATCCGGTTGAGGTTTGTGAGAGGCGTGCCCTCAGGGGGTGCGGCTCTCACAAACCCTTCAGGATTGCTTAGGCTTAAAACAATGAGCCATCCTTTAAGGACCAGCTGGGCGAGGCGACGCAGTCACCCCTGACGGACTTTGCAATAACTCCAGCGCCGACAACCCTTCTCCCTGAGAGCCAAAGTACCAAAGGGTAGCAGCGGCTTCTGCCCGCGTCACTGATTTTTTGGGTTGAAAGAGCGTGGTGTATCCCAAAGCTCGACGAATATTGGCCAAATCCCCATTTTGAAAATCAGCCAAGACCGCTCGCAGCGCTTTCGGATCAATTTTCCCAGCATCTTGAAAGCCCCAAGTTTCTTTCACTGCATCCAAAGAAGCAGCGGGCAGAGCTTGGCGGGTATCGAGCGGCAACTTCCACAACAACATGACTTCGCGCGTCAATGGAGCATCGGGCCGAAAGTTGACCACAGTCGCCTCACCGGACAAGGGACTCGGAATAATACCTGCTTCAGCTAGCCCTTGAATCACTTCAAAATCTGGGTTAGTTTTCGGCACATCTTGAAATACAGGCTTGGTACCACTAGAACCCAAACGAACTTGTTGCCCAGAGCGATCGCTATAAATGCGGTTGTTGGCTGTAACTAGCCAGCGGGCATACTCACGGCGAGTAATGATTTTGTTTGGCTCAAACAGGGTTGAGCGATTGGCAGCAGCGCTTTTGGTGTCGCTAGAGCGGAGGGGTAAAACTCCTAACTGTGCCAGATCTTTGAGGTAAGACCGCAGTTCTTTTGGGGCTTTATCGAGGTCGGTGAACCCTTGAGGATTCGCCGTAACAGGTGTGGATGTGGCTGGGCTGGTTGTACCTGATGCGGTGGCTCCCTCTAAAACGGGACCGACAAACTCCGAATCACCGGGTTGGGGAGCCTCAGAATTGGGGTTAACCGCTTGAGACGAAACACTGCCACTTTCGTAGGCGTAATCAATTGTGAATACAGTGCTGGTGGATGAACTACTAGGGATGGGGGTTGAGCTAGGGGCAGGGCTAGCAGTATCAGGACTAGCAGTATCAGGGCGATCGCTGGGAGTAGGCAAGGCAAAAGTTGCCGTAGCTCCAATCGCCACTGTGATTTGTAAGTCATTCCGCCGTGCCACCAAGGTAGCAGGCAAATCTTGAGTCGCCTGACTTACCAATTGCCAACCATTGGTTTGCAACTGCTGTAAATAAAAGCTTTGTACAAAGTTACTCGGATCACCGCTGGTCCATTGGGCTTGACCAGTCGTCTTCTCCGTTGGGTTAGCGGTGGCATTCGTTGCAGCACCTGTCGGGGTAGGACTGACAGGAGTCGGACTAGCGACTGGAACAATGTCCTGTAATTGCGACTCTGGATAAATCGGGATTTCCGCCGGAAAGTCAGCGGGTCGGCTGGCATTCGTTGCAGTTTGCCCATCACCCCCTGGTTGCCCCACATTGCCAGTACTCTCTCGCAACTTAGAATCAGCCGCTAGAGAGTCCTTGAAAACATTACCTGTGGAGCTGTTGGCACAAGCCGTTAAGACAACGAGCAGCGAGGCAGCCAAGCCAGCCCGTACAGTGGGGCGTCGATTGGGTAGCACAGCAAACTAAACAGTGAACATCAATCCTACGCTAGCGCAGATTGGTCCCAACCAGAAATTGGTCCGTTAATCTAGATTGACGTACTTATCTAGATCCTGAATCTGCGGGTCTGGAAACTGCTGCAAGACTCGCCACAAGACAGTATAGGTGCCATCGGAGTGACGAATCACTGGCCGAAACGCTAGAAGGTGGTCACTACTAGGGGTTTCTAGTAATAGATCTAGGTAGCGGCGATCGCGACGAGACACAGGTTCTCTACTCATCACAATCTCTGGCATCTGGAATTGCAGCGATCGCATTAAATAAGTTTGGTTCAAGCTAATGGGGGCTTGGCTCATTAATAGCTGATTCAGCGCTAGGTTATTGACTTTTCCACTCAAGAAGCGGCGGCGATCGGTTTGAATCGCGTCGAGTTGATTGGGTGGCACATAAGTGAGAAAAAATTGCCGCAGATCAGGAGCCAACTCCACTTGCTGAGTCGGGAGTGTAGGTTGCAAAGCCTCTATCGGCACATCTCCCATCGGAGCCAAAAAACCGTAATTTAAGCCCGACTGCACGAGTTGAAAGCGCCCATTCTCAATCTCCAGCAGAAATCGAGGGGTAAATTTTGCCTCAGACTGCACCAAAGGGACAAATGGAAAGCGCTCAGCGACCGTGGGTTCTAAGCGATTTTGTAAAGCACTGGGTTGGGGGCGGTAAGCCTCAGACAATAGGACACGAGCAATACCAGTGTTGGGCTGCTCTAGAAACTTGGCATAAAGCTGACGTTCTTTGGGATAAAGCCCGTAGGCGTATTGATCTAGTGCTTCTACTTGCCGAGTGGGAGCGGAAAAGCTGGCTGCATTGGGGAAAGCGCTTTGGGTACGAGTCAACAGTTGCTTGATCGATTGCAGAACCGGAGCGACTTCTGGAGGCGGGGCGATCGCGGGTGAGATGGGTGGCACATAATCCGCGATCGCTGTTTTCGTAGCTTGACCAATTACAAGTGGCTTCTCAGTCGGCAAAGTGGGAGCGGTGCCATAGCGGTAGGTGGCTGGTTTACCTAAGTTAGGGCTTTGAGTGGGGGTGCCTGGGAGCGAGAGAGGTTGTTGTTCGCCTACGACTCGCAGTGGCTTCACTTCCGCGATCGAAGCCAACATAAACAGGCGGCGATCGAGTAAATCACCTAGGGACGCTAATTTTTGAGTTGATTGGTATAGATTGCAGTAAACGGTACCCTGCGACTGACTAAGGCCAGAGCCAACCGTGAACGGTTCTTCTGTATTGCCAACTCGGATTCTGGTAGGCGCACAGAGTAAGTTAGGCAGGGGATACTGGCTCTTAAGAAACCGGTCTACAGCCGCAGTCTGTAAAGTTAGTTGCCCTCGTGCCGCCCGCACTTGATTCGGATCAGGCTCGGCCACCGCCCGTTCTATGCGATTGACTAACAAAATTTGGGCTTGCAGCAGTTGCTGCGCTTGGGGCCAGAACCCTTGGGCTCGAATCACCTCAGTTGGCACAGCATCAGTTTCTGCGGCAACCGCTGGGGGCTGCATTAGCAAGCTCAGCACTGAAGACCCCAACAGCAATACGGAAAGACAGCGCATGGCAACTAACCCGGATATCTAGACGAGGACAGATCCTTTCTGAGTTCAGGGTGCCCGATTTAGTAAAAAAACTTAAACCTCAGTTGGCGATCGCGCTACAAAATCTCTCTCTAGACAGAAATTAACGCTGCCCCAACAAATTAAGGTAGCTCAACCACAAGCAATTATTATCAGATAGTTCAGCAGTTAGTCAGTTGGATGCGACTTTACGGCCAATTGGTAGGAGGACAAGCGATCGCTCAATCTTTGCAGCGCAATCCTTGCGGCCCAGTCCTTGCAGCCCCAGCCTTAGACTTTAGGGTGCGATTTTTTGACGCTCCAACCGACCACTGTCAGGCCAGCAGTCTTGGCCCTGGCTAAAGCTTCCTGGGAAGTTTCCCCTTCCAAAAGCTCACATTCAATAAAGTCGGGAGCCTCGAAAAACTGGTAGCCCAAGGGCAAGTGTGGCGGCAGATGAGAACAAGTGAAAATTATTTTTTGATTCATAAATAATCATAAGTTTTTGGAGATAGAGGTTCTAGATTAAAAATTCTGTCAGGTTAAAAAAACCGCCAAAGCGCTTATCTTTATGCACACTTTCAAGAAAACAGCAATACCTACCGAGAGATGTCTTAGCTCCAACATACCTTTCAGTGACTTTGAGACTTTGGTTTATGGATTCAGGCGACTCAGGTAGTAACCTGGCTTAAAGCAGCAGCCAATTGTTGCAAGTGCGCTGAAGTGTGAGTAGCCATCACCGTAATCCGAACTCGGCTAGTCGGCACCGTGGGGGGTCGAATTGCCGAGGCAAAAATTCCAGCTTGTTTGAGTTTTTGCCCTATCTGGAGCACCGTTGCCGCATCTGGCACTTGAAAGCAAAGAATCGGTGACGCAGAGGGTAGGGGCTTTAGCTCAAAAGCAATCGGAGCATCGCTCCAACTTTCCGCAATTAATTGTTGGAGATGAGCTACATTCTGCCAAAGTTGAGCCCGTCGCTGCGGTTCTTGCTGCACGATCGCGATCGCGGCTAAGGCTGCGGCAGTATCCGCCGGAGAAAGACCTGTGGTGTAAATCCAAGTGGGGGCGCGGTTGCGTAAGAAATCAATCAGAGTAGCAGAGCCAGCCACATAACCGCCTAAACTACCGAGCGCTTTGCTCAGAGTGCCAATTTGAATTAAGGGGTGCCCAGTACAACCGAAATGCTCAACGCAACCTGCTCCCGTCGCTCCCATTACCCCTGTGGCATGGGCTTCATCCAACAGCAGCATCGCCTCAAAATCCTTGGCGATCGCGATCAACTCTGGTAGGGGGCAGAGATCACCGTCCATACTAAAAACACTATCGGTCAGAATCAAGCAGCGACGGTAGCGATCGCGCTGTTGCGTTAGCTTGGTGCTTAAGTCAGCCACATCACAGTGGGTATAGTCCATTACTTTAGCTCCGCTGAGAATGGCTCCATTCTTCAAGCTGGAGTGGTTGTACTGATCCGACAAGATCAAATCGCGCTTACCGACCAAAGCCGCGATCGCGCCCAGATTAGCCAAATACCCAGAGCTAAACACCAACGCATCTTCGGTTTGCTTCAGAGCGGCGATCGCTAGTTCCAACTGCCGATGGAGTTCTCGATGCCCCGTAATCAGCCGTGACCCCGTACTCCCCGTACCAAACTCTTGGGTGGCCGCGATCGCCGCTTGAATTAGGCGATCGTCACTGGTTAGCCCCAAGTAATCGTTGCTCGCAAAGTTGAGCACTTCTCGCCCTGCTAAGCGCACCACAGGCCCAGCTTGGCTTTCAATTGTTTGCACCGAACGATACCAATCTGCTCGGTGAATGGTTTCTAGAGATTGTTCCAACCAGGCATAGGGATTCGTAGCCATCCTCAAGTACGGCTCCTAAAAATTAGCGCCGCCAAACTTCCATTCCATTGCGAACATCGCGATCGCCTAACCAAGCGCTAGGGTCGCCTTGGACATAAACACCATTTGTCTTAGAAAACACAACTCGCAACGTACCTGTACGACCAACATTCAGATAACCCGCCGACCAAACATCGTACTTAGTAATACCAGTCAGGACAACTCGATAGCTACCAGGAGCCAGATTCAACACCTGCCGACGATTATAAAGTTTGGGACGGTAGACTTCTTCGCCATTGATCCACACACTCCCCCAATCCTTGCCTAATGCATCAAACTCCACCAGAACAGGCGGCTGCACCTGCTGCGGCTGAACAATGATGATATTGCCGCCATGAGGATAGCCAGGATAGCCCCAAGGGTATTGATTCACCGGGACAGAAATATGAACTTGGCCAGATAGCACCAAAGACGAGAGTAGTGCAGGAAACATAGACCTTGCCCCATATGAGGGAAAACCTGAATCCCCTCGGTATCTATAGAGACAAGTCTAATGCCTACAATTGTTCCGCCAAGTACTTGTTTTGCCAAGGAATTATCCTGCCAAGCACTTGTTCCACTAATTACTGGCACTACGTAAATAACTAAGTAACCAATTCGCCATTGTAGCTCGGCGCGTCAGTCGAGGCACCAGTTCACCTACCTTGTAGCCAGTAAACCCCAACTGCTCCTTCAGCAACTGCTTATTTTCTGCTGGAATCGATCGCGTCAGCTTCACCGTTGCGGGGCGACTCTCAATAAAATCTGGAGGTTCAGGATACGCCTCTCGCCAATCTGGAGCCACATCCGTCGCATCCCAGCGCCCATTCACATCATCATAGCGATATCCCAAACAATGCCAAACCAAACCATTGGCGATCGCATCATCAATTTTGTCGTTAAGGATATCCCAGACAGTATCAGGATTGAGAGGAGGTAGATCAGACATAAACGAACCACAGAATTCGCAAAAACTTTTAGCCTGATCTAAAAAACTACCTCAATTTCACCCCAAAAACTCTCTTCTCTCGTCTATCAGTGCCTAACAGATACACTTAAAACTTGTCTGGAGGGGGTCTGGGGGACGCAGCCGTCCCTCAGCGGGGGTTTGGGGGCAGGTGCCCCCAAGCTCTTTTCTTATACAGATAGGTCAAACAACCACAAAAATCTTTTACAGACGGTTTAGTTCACCCAACACCTTAGGTGAAAACAGCGCCTTCTTTGGGCTCAGGACCAATGCAGGAAACCACATTCCGCATAAACGTAATTTGGTCATTAAACTCTAGCCCCTTAATCGCATTAAAGAACTCTTGAGCATCACCAGACATTTGATAGTCAGAAGGCACATTAACGATCTGACCGTTCTCCATGCCTTGAGCTAACAGATACCAGAAAGCCAATCTGTTGCTGGAGTTGAAGTCTCCATAAGAAGTACCAAACTCCGAGGGTTGGCCAGCTACGACATCCCGTTGAGCTTGAAGCTGTTGATCTTGAGGCAGTTGTTGAATGCGATCGACAACCCCTTGAGCGATCGCGAAACCGGAGGTGTCAGGACCACCTTTGGGCGTAAGAGAACCCTTCAGTTCCTCATAAATAAACCACAAAAAAGCAAGTTGAGTATCTGCATCAAAGGATTGGAAACTTTGAATCGCTTGCTTTTGGTTATTGGCAATGTCAGTGTATGTCATAGGAGCTTGAAATTAACAACCCCTGAAATTTAACAAGCGGTACAGTGGGCTTAACCCTGCTCAAGACATAAGCTTCTAATTAAAATAATCACCTTTAACCCGACTATGGACAGAGGTTAGTTTCTGGCAGCGCCATAAATGGAGAACAACATCCATAAGACTAATAGTCAAGCTCAAGCCTCGATTGTGAGCGCTGAGTTCCGCATTATGAGTTCGCATTAGAGGGTAGCTAAATGGCAAATGTTAACCACCCAAGAGCGCATGTTTGGATTTCTGGGCGAGTCCAAGGTGTCGGTTATCGCATGTCAACTTGCCAGGCCGCAGAAACCCTAGGAGTCAATGGTTGGGTCAAGAACTTACCCGATGGACGAGTAGAAGCAGTATTTGAAGGTCCACCAGAATTGCTGGAAGAGATGATTCGGTGGTGTCACAAAGGGCCACAGATGGCGATCGTCCAAGAAGTCAAAGTGGAGTACGAAGAACCAGAAGAAATTCAAGGATTTCATACGAGTCGCTGAACGAGCCCAAAATTAGCAGCTCATTACAACACCACTACGACGGCGATCGCCCGCACCCGTAATGGTTCCGTCTGCATCTCGTATCACAGTATGCACGCCACCAAAAAACATATTTTCCTGCTGCCACAACACCCACTCATCGTCCGGTGGGAGATGCAGTTTGCTCAGCTCAGCCTCACTAAATCCTGGTTCAACATTAAATACAGAGTTTTCCCAATGAATTCGTGGACTCTCCACTGCGGCTGCCACAGGCATTTGGAAATCTAAAATATTAGAAATTACTTGTAGAATTGCGGTTCTAATTCGATTGGAACCTCCAGAACCTAAAACAATCTCTGGCTGCTGATCTTTCAGCACAATCGTAGGAGCCATCATAGATGCAATGCGTGTATTCTCCTGCCATTGATGAAAGCCATTTGGGTTCAGATCTTCTTCGCCCAACATGTTATTCATCATGATGCCAGTGCCAGGAACTATGTAACCGCAACCTTCGCCATTAGAAGTAGTTACACTCGCAGCATTGCCTTCATCATCAATCACGCTCAGATGCGTTGTACTGCCCCATTTATTCACGGCATTCGATAACTGCGCCTGATACACTTCCACTTGAGCACCGTCTAGAAATGCTTGGGAATCCTGTTGAAAAAGCTGATGCGATTGCTCTCGACGCGCTGCATTCGTCAATCGCATCGTTGTAGCCAAAAGATCTAAATGTTGAGCACTGCCAAACTCAAAAGCTGTCAAATCGATCGCAGACAAAAGCTCCAAAGCAAAAGCAATTAAAGTGCCGCCAGAGCTAGGAGTAGGGTTGGTCAGTAGAATATTATCGCGATAATTAATCGTTAAAGGCCGACGTTCAATCACCTGATACTGCTGTAAATCTTCCAGGGTTAAATAACCACCAAAGTTTTCACAGTCTTGAGCAATTTGATGGGCAATATCACCTTGATAAAATCCCTTCGGTCCAGTTTTAGCTAAATAAGTTAATGTCTCCGCCAAGTCTGGCATCACCAAATCACTTCCAAGTGCGACCAAAGGACCGTCAGGAGCAAAAATTTGGCGTGATTCTGCCGTAGCGGTCAGAATTGGGCTGAGAATTTGAAAACAAAAATACTGGAAATCAGAAATTTCTACACCGTTTTTGGCATAGTGAATTGCAGGTTCTGCGATCGCCTGAAACGGCAACCTACCTAACCTTTGGTGCACGTGAAAAATGCCAGCCACATTTCCTGGTACTCCCATCGATCCCAAGCCAATGTGAAATTCTTGAATCGCCCCACCAAAGTTGACATCAACCGGGTAAAAATCCAGAGCAGATTGGGTCTTTTTCGAGCCAGGCGTTTGAGTAAAAAAATCAAATAAAATATCTTCTTGCTGAGACGTATGCGCTAAAAGAAACCCTCCTCCTGCTGGAGAAGTCAGCGTCGGCTCCACGACAAAAGCCGCCATTACCGCTGCGATCGCCGCATCAAAGGCATTACCCCCTAAGCGCAACATTTCCAGCCCTGCTTCGGCTGTTTTCGCATGTCCCGCAGCAATCACACCGTGAGTTGAATTTGGCATAATCTATGTTTTCTGATCGAGGCGAATCGCTTGTTCTAGAGCCGCTTTAGTTTTGGCTCGCTGCACGTAGGCTTGCAATTGAGTGATATCCCAACCAATTAGCATACTTAGGTCTTCTAAACTCAGCCCGCGCATCAGCATTTCCACACACCAAGTTGGTTGAGCTTGCTCAATCCGGGGTGGGTGCCCTTCCGGGGTCAACAAATTCTCTATCATCTGCTGCCATTGCGATCGCACTTCCACCTCTGAAATCGGTTCGCCCGTAGCCGAAAGAAACAAAGCAGACTGGGCATCTTTACGACTTTTGAGCCAGTGAGTCAGGGGATTGCGAGTATAGGAGCCATAGCGTTGCCCCAGAATCCACTGGTTGACTGGTACTTGTCTCACCCCATTGCGAAGCACTTGCAACCAATGTTGCTGAGTGGCACTAAACTGCTGCGATCGCTGCAAAGCACTTATTTCAGACACACTCAAACCCGCTGCAAACAGCACGTAGGCGATCGCATATTCTTGCAACCCCCGTTTTTTCGCTTGTTGCAAAATAGCATGAACTAAAGGAGCGGGAAGATCAGCTATAGATTCCGAGCCCAAAGGAGCGATCGCCTCCCAAGGATAAGCCGTCATTGCTTCTAGCTGCGCCTCTGACTGAAACACAGCTCCATGCAAAAACAGCTCCACCAAATTATCTAAAAAGTCATCTCGGCTTTCCCAGAGTTCGTGAAACTCACTCGTGAACTCGATCACGGCATACCCCAACAACATGCCGTTTAGTAAACTAGCCAACTTTTCTGCCGGAAGGAGAGTTCGCAAATGTCCCTGATGAATTACTGTGGCTAAATACTCGGCAACATAACGATTCGCCTCTGTGATGCCTTGCCCCAGAGCTTGGCGATTCTCGGCAGGATACTGACCCGCTTCCCCAACCACAGAGCGAACAAAGTCTGGCACACGCTCCAGCGCCTGAAGACAAGCGTTAGCATAGTCTTTAAGGGTTTGAGCAATATTGCTAGTTTGGTTGGCTTGCTGGATTAGAGACTCGCCGAGCTGAGTAAACATCCCAGAGTCCTCCAGCACCGCCAGCAGCAGGCCATGCTTGTTACCAAAATGCCGAAATAGCGTGACTTCATTGACCTCTGCTAGTTCAGCGATTTGTCTTGTTGTGGTTTCGGTGACCCCCTGAGCCGTAAACAGCTCAATGGCCGCGTTAATGAGGCGCTGTCGCGTCAGACTTCGTTGAGCAGACATAGATAAAATGCAAGTACCACTTGCAATTGCTGGATGGGATTGCTAAGCTATGTAAGTATGGCTTGCATCCTCCTACTGTAGCGGTCTTTTTTGACTTCGATCAAAACCAAGGCACAACCAGTGAACAGCGAGGGCGAGTTCACCAGTCCTGAAACTCCCCAGCACTGGTTAAGTACGGCATTCAAATAGGAAATTTATGACCTCTAATTCCATTGCGCCTGCTGCTACAGGTAGGCCATCCCTGTCGCTGAGTTGGTCTAATGTGCTCTTTTTCGGGAGCTTTCACGCCATCGCTTTGCTCGCACCTTGGTTTTTTTCGTGGTCGGCTCTAGGCGTTACCCTGTTCCTCCATTGGCTGTTTGGCAGCATTGGCATCTGCTTGGGCTATCACCGACTCGTCAGCCACCGAAGTTTTCAAGTACCCAAATGGTTGGAGTACATCATCATTACCATCGGAGCCTTAGCGCTACAGGGCGGGCCAATTTTTTGGATTGGAGGTCATCGCCAACACCACGCTTTTGCTGAGGATGTAGACAAAGATCCTTATTCCTCCAAGCGCGGTTTTTGGTGGAGCCACATGCTCTGGGTTTTGTACCCGCGTGACGAATTCTTTAATCCCGAGAAGTACTACAGATACGCTCCCGATCTGGCTCGCGATGCTTACTATCGCTTCCTCGATCGCTATCACGTGTTTCTGCAAATCCCGATGGGTCTAGGGCTATACGCGATCGGCGGTTGGTCGTTTGTGGTCTGGGGTTTGTTTTTACGCGCAGTGCTGTTGTGGCATAGCACCTGGTTTATCAACTCCATCACTCATTTGCGCGGCTATCGTACTTATGAAGTGGAAGATAACTCCCGTAATCTTTGGTGGGCAGCTCTGATCACTTACGGCGAAGGCTGGCACAACAATCACCACGCTCAACCGAATGTGGCACCCGCAGGCCGCCATTGGTGGGAAATTGATGTCACCTGGTGGGCAATTAAAGCGCTCAAAGTAGTCGGTTTAGCGAAGAAAGTGGTGATGCCACCTACAGCAAAAACAGCCAATTAGTTAATACTTACTCGCTTCATCAACAGGTATTAACTTACCTGTAAACCTCAAGCCTTTAGATCGCAGTTCAAGTCACCCTTGTCTCGGTTTAGAGGCTTTTTTGATGCAACTTAACTTATGGAGAAAAGGTTGAGCGATCGCCCCTGTTTTCGAAAGCCAATCCCTGAAATTGCAGATGCCGCACGTTATTTGGATGCAGCAGTATCAGCCCATCTTGTCGGACGATTTGATTTGGCTGAGGCTTTGATCTGTCTTGCCGATATTCCCACAGTTCGAGAGTGGACAGAATCTCTCTGGGGTGCCAACAGCCCTTGCACGCAGTACCGAGTTGTAGCGAATGCACCTCTGCACTTGCCGCAGGATCAACGGGTTCCGAATCGGATGCCAACAGTAGCCCAAAAACATTTTCTGCATCAACGGGACGGCTACCACTGTAGATTTTGCGGTATCCCAGTCATCGGAGGTGAAGTCCGCGATCGCCTCAGAAAGTTTTATCCAGATGCCCTGCCGTGGGGAAAAACAAACCCAGAACAACATGCCGCCTTCCAAGCTCTATGGTTGCAGTACGATCATCTGCTGCCTCACGCCAGAGGTGGCAACAATGATTTAGAGAATGTCGTGATTACTTGTGCACCCTGTAATTTTGGTCGCGGAAGTTACACATTGGAAGAGGTTGGTCTAGCTGATCCCAGACTGCGAGAACCTGTTTGCTCGACATGGGATGGATTAGAACGATTCTGTTGAGCAGTGCGATCGCTTTGGCGCTGAATATTGTCAATATTCAATCTCGAAATCTAGGCTTGATAGGCAATTTTACGAACAATCACTTGATGCCCTTTGTGCAAGATCTGGATTTTGTCCTCAAAAGCAGATAAGAAGGCATCAACTCCCACTTTAGTACTCCAACTGGGGTAGGAAGCTAACCCTTGAAAACTGTTTGATTGCGGGTTGTAGTAAGCACTACGAATAAAAATGTAATCATAGTCGTCAAAAATAATCAAACCACCTAGCTTGATTAAACGCCAAGAAATGACTCCATCCTCCAATACGTCACTGGCAACATGCGAACCATCAATATAAATAAGGTCGTAAGTATTTAAAGGTAGCGATCGCAGAACCTCCTGAGACTTGCCTGCTAATTTAGTCACTTTGTTCGCAGCCCCAGTTTTTGTGATATTGGCATCAAACAACCGATTGTATGGCGGTTGAAAAGTATCTAAACAGGTGAGGTGCGCGGCTTTATCACTCAGAATGTTGTCGAGCAACCAACAAGCAGAATGCCCCTCAAAACTGCCAATTTCAATTGCTTGTAAACCTGGCTTGTGAGCTAACGTTTGCAGATATTGCTGCCAAGTTGGAATACTCTCAGTAAAAAAGTCAGAGTTGAACTGATAACCTTTAGTATGAATTTCTTGCCAATGAGTTTTCACTAACGCCAACTTAGCTGACATATGAGCCAGATCTGGCTGTAGAGCGATCGCAGCTTGATAGTGCTCGATCGCTAATTCATACTCGCACTGTCTCAGAAAAATATTGCCCAACTCTACGTGAGCTAGAGCATAGGTTGGTGATATTGCCAAAGTTCGTTGCAAATAGGCGATTGCATCTTCGGTTTGCCCTTGGGCTGACCAGGCCAAACCAAGTTTGTAATAAGCTTCAGCAAAGCGAAGTTCTACACGCATTAGTTGCTGAGCAGCCACCGTAAATGAGTCTAGTAAGGTAACTTTAGCTGTCAAATAAGCTTCGAATAAATTTAGCGAACTACGATCTAAAGGATTAAGCGCTTCTAGAGTAGTGAGTAGAAGTTCTAGTCTGAGCGAAGGCATAACTCCAGACTGTAGCAACGTGGCAGCGTCAGCCAATGCTTGTTTTCCTTCAGTCCAAAAACTCCCTAGTTTTGCAGGCAGGAGCGCCATTGCAAGCAGATTATTAGCATCCTGTGGTGTTAATTCGTAAATTTGTTGGCGAATTGCCCAAACTTGATGCCAATTTTCTTTCGCTTCTTGCTTCAGCACTTCACTGCTTAGGAGGCCTAAAAGTTCTAGAGTACTAGCTTCCACTTGCTCAGGCTGAACCTCTGCAATCGCAGATAACCAAGTTGCTTGTGCTTCAGACTCTCTGTCCTGCAAGAGCAGCGCTAAGCCAAGATACCAATAAGCATAGGTACTGGTGGAATCAGTAGCGATTGCCTGCTCACAAAGCGCGATCGCTTCGTCGTAGTTCTGTTGTGCTAGGTAGATAGTAGCTTGCTGAAGAGATGATGACATCAGAGTTAAACTTCACCCATGTAAATTCATGATGTGAAAGGGCCTCATCTCAGGCAAAAGCTACTAATGGTAGGCAGTCTCTTACCTGCAATTGCCGCTTGTCTGAAGGCCGTTTCATCGGGTCGCCTCCAGTATGCCCAGATCAAAGACGACTGGTGACAAATTGCGCTAAGCGTTCCATACCTGTTTCGATCGTGGGCATGTCGGTGGCGTAGGAGAGACGGATGTGCTCATCTGCACCAAAGGCAACGCCTGGAATTACCGCGACCTGTTGAGTTTCGAGCAACTTATCGCAGAACTCTAAGGACTTGAGGCCAGTCTTGCTGATATTGGGGAATAGGTAGAAGGCTCCGTCTGGTGGCGGGCAGCTCAGACCAGGAATCGCGTTCAGGTGGTCTAGCATCACTTGGCGGCGTTGGGCAAAGGCTTGCCGCATTTCTTCCACGCAGTCTTGAGAGCCTGTATAAGCTGCGATCGCCCCGTATTGAGCAAAGGTGCAGACATTAGAAGTGCTGTGGCTTTGCAGCGTACTGACTGCCTTGATTAAATCCGTCGGGCCTGCCAGGTAGCCAATTCGCCAGCCTGTCATGGAGTAGGCTTTGGCGAAACCGTTACTGATAATGGTGCGCTCAAACACTTCTGGGCTGACCGCACCAATGCTGAGATGTTCTGCGTCGCCGTAGATCATCTTTTCGTAGATTTCGTCCGAAACCACTAGGATGTCCTTCTCGACGATGACTTGAGCGATCGCGCGAATTTCGTCGGGTGTATAAACGACTCCAGTGGGGTTGGAAGGCGAGTTGAGAATAAACAGGCGGGTTCTAGGCGTGATGGCTTGACGCAGTTGGTCGGGGGTGACTTTGAAATCGCTGGCAGCATCTGTTTCGAGAATTACAGGCACTCCTGCGGCCAACTTCACCATTTCTGGGTAGCTGAGCCAGTAAGGGGCAGGAATAATCACCTCATCGCCGAGATTCAACAGGGCCAGCATGAGATTGAACAGAGAATGCTTACCACCATTGGTGACGACAATCTGTTCGGCTCGGTAGGACAGGTGATTCTGGCTTTGCAGTTTTTGGGCGATCGCTTCTCGCAGCTTTGGTTCCCCTGCCGCTGGGCCGTATTTGGTTTTGCCCTGATCCAGCGCTTGCTTGGCAGCTTCTTTAATATGCGTGGGGGTGTCAAAGTCAGGTTCCCCAGCGCTGAAACTACACACATCAATGCCCTCGGCCTTCAGAGCTTTCGCTTTTGCGGCGATCGCCAATGTCAAAGAAGGTGATACCTGCCCCACTCGTGCTGCCAGCTTCATTACGCTTTCAGGTTTGTTAGATGTCAGATTCCTAGATTAATCCAAAATCTCAAATCGCAAAGCGTCAATCACAAAGAAATCATCAGGCGATCGTCACATCGGGTGACAAGTAAACGTCTTGAATGGCGTGAAAGAGTTGCACTCCTTCCTCAAACGGACGCTGGAAGGTCTTACGACCTGAGATTAAGCCAGAACCCCCGGCGCGTTTGTTCACCACAGCAGTCCGGATGGCTTCGGCAAAATCATTTTTACCAGAAGCACCGCCAGAGTTGATCAGACCAGCTCGTCCGGCGTAGCAGTTGAGCAACTGATAGCGGGTGAGGTCGATGGGATGGTCGGTGGTGAGTTCAGAGTAAACTTTCTCATGGGTTTTGCCGTAGCTTTTGCCTGTGGCTTGGGCGACTGCTTTATAGCCGTTGTTAAGTTCGGGCAATTTTTGCTTGATGATGTCGGCTTGGATGGTGACGCCGAGGTGGTTGGCTTGGGCGGTGAGGTCGCCCGCTAGATGATAGTCTTTGTCTTGCTTGAAGGCGTCGTTGCGTAGGTAACACCAGAGGATCGTGGCCATGCCGTATTCGTGAGCGAGGGCAAAGGCTTGGCTGACTTCTTGAATTTGGCGATCGGATTCTTCAGAACCGAAATAAATGGTGGCTCCCACGGCCACGGCTCCCAGGTTCCAAGCTTGCTCGACTGAGGCAAACATGATCTGGTCGAATTTGTTGGGGTAGGTAAGGAGTTCGTTGTGGTTGAGTTTGAGGATGAAGGGAATTTTGTGGGCGTATTTGCGCGAAACGCTACCTAAGACTCCTAAGGTGGTGGCAACGGCGTTGCAGCCTGCGGCGATCGCGAGTTTAATGATGTTCTCGCTGTCGAAGTAGATGGGGTTGGGGGCAAACGAGGCACCCGCAGAGTGTTCAATGCCTTGGTCTACGGGCAGAATCGACAAGTAGCCTGTGTTGGCTAGGCGGCCATAGGAGTAGAGCTGTTGGAGGCTCCGCAAAACTTGGGGGGAGCGATCGCTCTGGGCAAAGATGCGCTCGATCCAATCGGGGCCAGGCAAATGTATAAGGTCTTTGGAAATTTTGGCTTTGTGGGTTAGGAGGTCTTGGGCTTCTTCGCCAAGCCAAGATTCGATGGACTGCGGCACAGATAATGTAGCGGTCATAGTGCTTGTCCTCTGCTTCAGAACGGTGATCGTCTGTTGTTCTCTCTATGGTAGTTAGCTTGTCTAGGAAGTGGTGTAAGTGTCTGTATCTACAGAATCATTTGGGAATCCGAGCCTTGGGGGTACTCGCCCCCAAACCCCCGCTGAAGGACGGCTGCGTCCTCCAGACCTCCTCCAGACGAGTTTAGGTGTTAGTGTTTCGACTTCTTAAATTCTTTTAGCTCCTGCCTTACCTTCCAACCCTCACCCCTCACTCCTCCCTGTACTATGGGAAAGGGTTATTTGACCTGATCCGTTTTTGCAAATAGGTGTCTTCAGCATGACCGCAGTCACTCCGAATCCTATGTCCGCTGTTCCTGCTTTCTGTGAGGGCATTCAGTATTTTGGTGATACGGTGCCTGGGTTTGATGCCTATGGCCAAGCTCCAGCGATCGCGGAGGGGCAAAAGGCGATCGCGAGTTCGACGGATCAGGCAGCGGTTTATCAGACGATGCTGGCGGCGGATGCGTTGCGCTATCTGATTTTGCAGGTGACGGCAAGTAAGGCTTCGGGGCATCCGGGTGGGTTTGCTAGCCAAGCGGAGGCTTATGCGGCGCTGGTGATGTTGGGTCACAAGAACATCATTACGGAAGTGGGGCACCACGCGCCTGGGTTCTACAGTGGGATGTTTCTGGATCGCTCGTTGGAAGCAATGGGCATCAAGACGGTGCAACAACTGCGCGATCGCTTCCGGGAGAAGCATGGGTTATTAGGGCACTTGTCGGGTTATATTCCGGGCATTTTGGCTCCGGCGGGACCGTTGGGGCAGGGGCAACACTTTGCGATGGCGGCGGCGCTACTGCACCGGAACACGCTATTTCCTTACACGGTGGGCGATGGGGGCTTGGGTGAGCCTTACGTTATGAGTTCGATGGCCCATTTCCACACGGCTTACCCGGAAGCAACCAATTTCCTACCCGTGTTGGTTTGGAATGGCTTTAGCCAAGAGCACCACAGCATGGTGTCGCTGAAGTCTAACGAAGAAATGCTGGCTTTCTGGCGCGGTAATGGGTTTGAGGAAGTAATTTTGGTGGATGCCAAAGCCTTCGATGACCAGAACCAACCTGGAGATTATGTCGATAGCACTGCTTTTTCGTTTGAGCAGCGGTTGGCGTTTACACAGGCGGTATTGGCAGGAGTAGATCAAGCAGCTCAGTCAGCGTTGGGCGGCAAGCTGACGGTATTTATCATCAAGCAACTCAAAGGGGCTGGGGTGCATGCTCGCGGTGCGAAATCCCACAACCTCTACGCCCATCACACCTTAGACAACCCCGATATTGTGGCAGCACTGCAAGCTCGCGCTTTGCCAAGTAAAGCTTGGGAACTGGTGCGGACCAATTTTGAGCGATCGAATGGGGGGCCATCCGCTAAGACTGCGGTAACTGAGTCGGAACTCCCCTTGCCTGAGCTAGGCAAATTACCGCTAGAAGAGTACTCGGTGGGTGGTGATCCTAAAGTATCTACGACAGCGATGGGGCACTTGGTAGCTGCGGTCGGGCAACGCGATCGCAACTACATCGTGACCAATGCAGACGGCAACGAAGCTTCGGGGATTGCCAACATCAACCAAGCCCTCAAAATCATTCATCCCACCACCGACGACCTCTACAACCAAAGCCCCACAGGTCAGGTTTATGAGCCTTTGAGCGAAGATGCTTGTGCAGGACTGGCCGCAGGTTTGGCGTTAATGGGGAGCCGTACGCTCTGGTGCTCCTACGAATCATTTGCCATCAACGGCTTACCGATTTGGCAAACGGTGACGCAGGCCATGTCTGAGCTGCGCCGCCCCACGCCTTCCACCGTGACGCTGTTTACGGCTGGAGCCTTGGAGCAGGGCCGCAACGGTTGGACTCACCAACGCCCTGAAGTGGAAGCCTACTTTGCCGCCATGATGCGGAATGGCAACGTTTTCCCGCTGTTTCCACCCGATGCCAACAGCATCCAAGTCTGCTACGACTGGGCCTTAACGACCAAAAACAAAGGCATTGTGATCACAGCCAGCAAATCACCTCTGCCGATTCGCACCACGTTCGCCCAAGCTCAGCAAGGGTTAGAGCAAGGAGCCGTCACGCTCCAAGAAATTGCAGGGACAGAAGGCGGCAAGCTCGTGGTCTTGGCCGTGATTGGCGACATGACTCTCATTCCAGCCTTGGAAGCCGCTACCTTCTTGGAAACAGAAGGACTAGCAGTGCGTGTTGTCTCCATCGTCAACCCCCGTCGCCTCTACCGTGCCTCTGATGTAGCTTGGGACACCTGCTCTGAAGCTGACGGCACTTTCTTGGATGATGCTGGCTTTGCAGCCCTATTTGGCGGCGATGCCCTGCTCGGCATTACAGGCGGTGCCAGCGGCATGCTAGAGCCGATCATGCTCCGCAGCACCAGTAAGCGGGACACCTTTGCCTGGAAACGTGGTGAAACTACAGCCAGCGCCGGAGAACTGATGGCTTTCAATGGCTTGACTGCGGAAGCGATCGCCAAACGTGCGATCGAACTCGTTCATTAAGGCTGGAGCATAACTCTGCCCCTATCCGTCTCTTGCTAAGGTAGGGGCACAGCAGGTTTCGAGGAGCATCGACTGATGCGATCGGATTTACAGAGCTTGGAGATTACTAAAGGCGAGCTACGGCGGCTAAGTGGGATGCGTCGCGGCGACTTGCTGATTCCTCCCACCAGAAGGCAAGTGAGTTGGGAAATTCTCAGGACTCTGCTCGCGATCGCCCTCCTCGGTCTCAGCTATTGGGTTTTAGCCCTAAACTTTGCCAACCACACTTTTCTGCTAATCGCGCTGCATCTCAGTGCGGTGATAGGGCTGATTGTAGATGATGTGCAAACGATTCTCTTTAGTCAGAAAAATCGTCATCTCATTAATCTAGTGATGGATGTCGATCGCTACAACGCGGTGATCAAAGCGATCGACATTAATGATCAAATTGAAGCGGCAGGCAACTCAGAAGTAGCTCTGAATAATCGTGAGCAGGTAATTGAGGCTTTGGGACTGACCAGAGCTGATTTAGTTCGGGCGCTGAAAACAGAAAGGATTTTGCGAACAAATCAACGCTTTATTGCTCGTCATTCGGATTTATTTGACAATAACTTGACAGCTCTAGCAACTTTACAAGTTAATGATCAAGCCAGCGAGCATGGACGATTGCTGAATCAGGCATTGGACATCGCAGTCGATGTGCAAGCAGAAATGAAAAAGTTGCAAAATCAGCGATTCAGTTAAGCATGACTACCAAGCCCAAAATTATTGTTCTAGATGACGACCCCACGGGTTCGCAGACTGTGCATAGCTGTTTGCTCCTGACTCGCTGGGATGTAGAGACGCTGCGGGTCGGCTTAGCTGATGAGTCTCCCATCTTTTTTGTTCTGACTAATACTCGTGCCTTGTCACCCGAAGAAGCCACAATCGTGACGCGGGAAGCTTGCCAGAACTTAAAGCAGGCGATCGCCCTCGAATCCATCCAAGATTTTCTAATTGTTAGTCGCTCTGACTCCACGCTACGTGGTCACTACCCCGTCGAAACCGATGCGATCGCGGAAGAACTTGGCCCTTTTGATGCTCACTTTCTCGTCCCTGCTTTCTTTGAGGGCGGTAGATTCACGCGAGACAGCATCCATTACCTGGTGGTGAACGACGTGCCCACTCCAGTCCATGAAACCGAATTTGCCCGTGACTCTGTGTTTGCTTACCACCACAGCTACTTGCCTGATTATGTGGAGGAGAAAACTCAAGGGCGCATTACTGCTGATCAAGTTGAGCGCTTCCTCACCGCTGACATTCAAGCTGGGGTGCGCGATCGCTTGCTGCAACTCACCAATAACCAATGCGGCGTAGTCGATGCAGAAAACCAAGCTGACTTAAATCAATTTGCGACTGATATTTTGGCAGTAGCGGCAGAAGGAAAGCGGTTCTTGTTTCGTAGTGCGGCCAGTTTACTCACCGCGCTAGCTGCTCTACCTCCCCAACCCACTGCGCCAGAAGATATGGCCCAGTACGCCAGAGATGGCAAGTCAGGTGCTGTCATCGTGGGTTCTCATGTTAAGAAAACCACGGAACAGTTAGAGCTACTCCTGCAAGAACCAGGCATTGTGGGGGTTGAGGTGGCAGTCGCTCGGTTAAGAGATAGTGATGCGGATAGCCGCGCCGCTCTCTTAGACGAAACGTTGCAAGCAGTCCGTGAGGCTCATGATGCTGGTAAAACGCCCGTGGTTTACACCAGTCGCCAAGAACTCACCTTTGAAGATGTGCAGGTACGGCTAGACTTTGGTACAGCCGTTTCAGCGTTGCTGATGGATGTCGTACGAGGATTACCTCGTGAGATTGGTTTTCTCATTAGTAAAGGAGGCATTACCTCCAACGATGTGCTGAGTACAGGCTTAAACTTGCCCACAGCTCGACTCTTAGGCCAAGTTCTGGCAGGCTGCTCAATGGTTTGCACTCCTGCCAACCATCCTCTCTTCCCCAACTTGCCTGTGGTGCTGTTTCCTGGCAATGTAGGTGATGCCGATGCCTTAGCTACGGTTTATCGTCGGCTCAACAAACCTAGTTAAAATACAGTCCTACCCTCTCCATGAGGGGAAATGAATCTGCAAAGTCCCCCAGAATCGTTTCAGGTTCTAACCGCTTAGGCACGTTTCGCATGACCTCTGATTCCTCCAACAATCCTATTGCTGCTCCATCTGCTGCCCCCACTCAAAGCAACGCAGTTGTAACTCCTAACCCTGCATCTGCCGGAGCCACAACCACAAGTACAGCGACACCTCTCAATCCAACGGCACCTGCTGAGTCTGCTGCGGAAAGTTCTGTTACGGCTGGTGACGCAGTTCCTGATGCCGCTCCCGATGCGGCTGCTCAGCCTACAGAGTCAGCTTCTGCTCCAGAACAACCTCTGATCAAAGACCTCCAGGTGCGGTTTAAGAGTGAAGAGGGGCAATTACTTTTGATGTTGCCTCCCGAAACGGAGACGACAGATCCGCCTTCCCCGACTGCGCTAACTTGGGCGGACTTGTGGCAACAACTCAAGCAACGCTTATCGGGAGGCGATCGCTTTTGGCAACCCGGAACCGTTGTGCATCTGATGGCACGAGATCGTTTACTGGATGGGCGACAACTGCAAGCGATCGCCGATGCCCTCTTGGAAGTGCAACTGCAACTCAAGCGGGTCTCCACAAGCCGTCGTCAAACTGCTGTTGCCGCAGCCACCGCAGGCTACTCAGTTGAGCAACAAGCTCCTGTGGCTCACCTCAGCCAACCGACTGCTACTCCACCGCCCGCCTTAGCTGATCCGCTCTACATTCAGACCACGGTGCGTTCTGGGGTCGAGATTCGCCATCCCGGTACGATTGTGGTGCTCGGAGACATCAACCCTGGCAGTTCTCTGATTGCAGACGGCGATATTTTGGTTTGGGGGCGGTTGCGGGGTGTGGCGCATGCGGGCGCGAGTGGGAATACCCAGTGTCGGATTATGGCGCTGCAAATGGAGCCGACCCAACTGCGGATTGCTGAGTCTTTAGCTCGCGCTCCTGAAAAGCCACCCGCCCAGTACTATCCAGAAGTGGCTTATGTTACCAGCGAAGGAATACGGATCGCCCGCTCTGCCGATTTCGCTAAAACTCAACTGCTGATCTCTGTCCAGTCAGGCCAAACCTCCTGACATTTTGACGGGAGAATGGTTGAATGAAGAATTCTAGGTTCTGCGTCAGTTTCACCGATATTGGTTCTGGTGCATTAGAAGCGGCGATCGCAGACGATTAATAAGTCTCGCTGAATTAATTTCGGTGAAAATGCGGTTTAAGTTAAAGTTAATTGAAAGTTGAAGTAAAGTTCATTCGTCTAACCACCTCATGAGTCGCGTTATTGTTGTTACATCTGGAAAAGGAGGGGTGGGCAAAACCACCACCACAGCCAACTTGGGCATGGCCCTGGCTCAACGAGGTCGCAAAGTTGTGGTTGTGGACGCAGATTTTGGCCTGAGAAATTTAGATTTGCTGTTAGGCCTAGAAAATCGCATCGTTTATACAGCGGTGGAAGTGTTGGCGGGTGAATGTCGGCTAGAGCAAGCGCTAGTGAAAGATAAGCGCCAAAGCCGTCTCGCCTTGTTACCCGCTGCCCAAAACCGCACCAAGGACGCGGTGAGTCCTGACCAGATGAAGCAGGTGGTTAGCGCCTTAGCTAAAGCTTACGATTACGTTTTAGTAGATAGCCCTGCTGGGATTGAGATGGGCTTCCAGAATGCGATCGCCGCCGCTCAAGAAGCTTTAATCGTCACCACCCCAGAGATCGCCGCAGTCCGAGACGCAGATCGAGTCGTGGGCTTGCTCGAAGCCAATAACGTCAAGAAAATTCGTCTGATCGTCAATCGCCTGAAGCCTGCAATGGTGCAGGTCAATGACATGATGTCAGTGCAAGACGTGCAAGAAATTCTGGCCATTCCCCTCATCGGTATTATTCCCGACGACGAGCGGGTGATCGTTTCCACCAACCGAGGGGAACCCTTAGTTTTATCCGAGACTCCTTCGACCGCAGGCACTGCTTTCAGTAATATTGCCCGCCGTTTAGAAGGCGAAACTGTAGAGTTTTTAGACCTCACCCCCAACAACGGCAGCGTTTTCTCCCGCATTCGTAGATTTTTTTCCACCAAGATTCTCTAAACCGCTTTCCCTAGGTCAAGGCTTTTACTCAGATTGCATTTACCGCATCGCTAGCCTTTAGCCTCTCTTTCTATTCCATGCTTTTGCCAGACTCTTGACCCTCCCCAAGCTCCATGATCAATGAACTGTTAGAACGCTTATTTCCCCGTCCAGGCAACGAAAGTAGCCGCCAAGAAGTGAAGCGCCGTCTGCAATTTGTTTTGGCTCACGATCGCGCTGACCTTAGCCCTGAGTCGATGGATCAAATGCGGCGAGAAATTCTAGACGTGGTATCTCGTTACGTTGAGATTGACGCTGAAGGTCTGGAATTTTCTCTGGCTAACAATGAACGAGTCACGGCTCTAATTGCTAACTTGCCCATCCGTCGCGTCCGGCAAGAGCCTGAGGAGTCATGAGCGCTAGTGCTTCTCCTGATTGCAACTCTCTTGCCAGTTGTGCTCAAGCCCTAAAGCTCGACCAAATCCAGCGGCATGTCTTTATTTGTGCCGACCAAACGGTGCCCAAGTGCTGCGACAAGCAATTGAGCTTAGCATCCTGGGACTATCTCAAGCGGCGCTTGAAGGAACTGAAGCTCGACACCGCTCCTGCTGCTGGGGCGATTTCTAAGGAGGCGATCGCGGATTCAACCTCGACTGCATCTCCTTACGTCTTTCGGACCAAAGCCAACTGCCTGCGCGTTTGTCAGCAAGGCCCCATCTTAGTCGTCTATCCGGATGGAGTTTGGTACCATAGCGCCACGCCAGAAGTGATTGAACGCATTATTCAAGAACACTTGATTGGCAATCAAATTGTGTCAGAATTTGCCTTTTTGACTCATCCGTTGCCGGATTCGTCCGAGACCACCACTACAATCGACCTAAAAGTTGGTGATGCAGCCGCTGAAACCCTGGCAGTAGCGCATGATTGAGCGATCGCAACTCTAACTTTGTGTAGAGGAAAAACCGCTAGCATCATGGCTTAACGATTAAGCGAACCTAAGGTTATTTCTCGCTTCAAAGCACCGATGGCTACTCTTGTTAAAAAATACTAATCAACTCGAATTAAGCCTATTTTGCCAACGATACTTTGATAATGAAAAAACTTGTTAAGTCTGCTGCCAAAATCACCTGCCATTCTTAAAGTAGGTAAATAATTGATGAAGTCAGCAACCTACTAGACTAACTGTCAATTCCTGATCAGGCACTATATTAATGAAGGGATACGTAGCAGACAGTGACAGGTCTAGTAGAATGTGACAACAATACAAAAAGTTCTATCTACAAACTTTAATTAATCCAGGCATGGCGAGTGACAAAGCATGAAGGAAGCGAGCGTGGGAGATCATAAACGGCTACTGCTAATTGATGACGACCCTAATTTAATTCTGTTAGTTAAGGATTACCTGGAATTCCGCGGGTATGAAGTAGTAACAGCAGAAAATGGCCGTGAAGCGCTAGAAATTCTGGAGCAAGATATTCCAGACATGATTATTTGCGATGTGATGATGCCAGAGATGGACGGCTATTCACTCGTAAAGCATGTGAGGGAAGACTCTCGCACTAGCTGGATTCCAGTTCTATTCTTATCAGCCAAGGGACAAAGCCAAGACCGCGTCAAAGGGTTAAACACTGGAGCCGATGTCTACATGGTCAAACCCTTTGAGCCTGAGGAATTGGTGGCTCAGGTGGAGTCCTCGCTGAAGCAAGCATCCCGGATGATGCAGCATCAAACCAAGGGCGTGGATAATGGCCCCAAAATCCAGGTACCCTTTGATGTCGAGCTGACTCCAACCGAGTTAAAGGTAGTGCAGTTTGTGGCCCGTGGGATGGCCAATCGGGAAATCGCTGACGAATTAAACGTTAGTCAACGCACGATTGAAAGTCACGTCAGCAACATGCTAGGCAAAACAGGTTTACACAACCGCACAGAGTTAGCACGCTGGGCGATCGAGAACAATATGGCCTAGTGGTGGTTCTCAACCACGACGAAGAGAAAAAGCAAAAAAGCAGGGTAGAACGAATTGATTTCAGTTCTACCCTGCTTTTTTGTCTCCTGTCTCCTAGTTCCTATCCCTCACAACCAACCGTCTCCATCTGGATTGGGTTTACCCCAAATTGTGATGCTCAGGGATTGCAGATAGGCTAACGCTTGCTGAAGTTGCTGAGGAGTCCCCCGCAGTTCTAGGTCGAACCAGCCATCTTCTTGAGGGTTGGGGCTGAGTCGAGCCGCAGTAATGTTAACGCTGAGGCCATGCTGGGCTGTCAGGTGAGAAATAATTGGTTCTTGACGACGTTGGGCTGGAATCCGCAATTTGATGCGAACTTGGGTTGCGCTTTCAGTGCATCGAGGCAGACGCGATCGCCTAGCACCGAGCACTGTCTGGGGTTTCTCAATCCCGCTAGACCGCTCTTGCTCCAGCATGGGTGCCCGCATCACCAACCATCCTCTTGAGCACTCGAATCATGCCAAATTTCCAGGTCTAGCTCATTTAAGTAGAGCAAGGCACTATCAATTTGGGCAGCGGTGCCTTGAAGTTCTAGGTCAAACCAGCCATCATCTCGCGCGTTCGCCCCCAGCAGAGCCGCTGTAATGTTGACCGTGAGGCCATGCTGAGAGATTAAGCGAGAAATCACAGGTTCTTGATGGTAGTTCTTAGGGATACGAATTCTAATGCGGGTTTGAGTGTATCTATGATCCGCAGCAGAGTCCTGTCCCGATGGCTGGGATGCGTCAAGAGCCGTTGCTTCTTGGTTTTCGCGCTTTAGGGGAGCATAGCGATCGCTGTCATCCGTCAACATGATCTGCCTCCTATTCAATATCTTTGATTTTGGTTTTACGTTCCAAAATTTCCTTCAGTATCAAAGTCACAACCGCCAGAAAAGCGAGCAAAACTGCCGCAGAAAAGGCCGATTGCGTAGCGTATTGCTTATACGCTTCTTCCACAAACAGGGGCAGGGTTTGAGTTTGGCCAGCAATGTTGCCCGACACCACAGAAACCGCCCCAAACTCGCCCATGACTCTGGCATTGGTCAAAATCACGCCGTAGAGCAAGCCCCAGCGAATATTAGGAATCGTGACTCGCCAGAAAATCTGCCAATCATTAGCGCCTAAAGTTCTGCCTGCTTCCTCTTGGTCACTGCCTGCCTCTTCCAGAACTGGAATCACTTCACGAGCGACAAAAGGCAGGGTAATAAAGGCACTGGCTAGCACCATCGCAGGCATGGCGAAAATAATTTTGATATTGCCCGATTCTAGCCAAGAGCCAAACCAGCCATTGCGTCCGTAGAGCAACACAATCATGAGGCCCGCTACGACTGGAGAAACCGCAAAGGGCACATCCAGCAAGCTAATGAGAAAAGTGCGTCCCCGAAACTGGTTGCGGGCAATCACCCAAGCCGCACAAAGCCCAAACACCGTATTGATGGGCACGACAATCAGCGCAATTAAAAGCGTGAGCTTGGCAGCATGGAGGAAATTGCGCTCCGTCAAGTTGCCTAAAAACGGCCCTACTCCATCCTTAAACGCTTGCATGAAGACGTTGAAAGCGGGAATAAACAAGACCAACGCTAAGTAAAAGAGCGCAATGCCAATTAAAACTCCCTTCACCCAAGTTCTTTGCTGAGTTGGAGTTGGAGCTTTCGGCTGGGAGATTTCAGGATTAAAGGATTTACCTGCCAAACTAGAGCTCATACCGCCGTCCCCAAGCTTGCAATAAATTAATCGCCAAAAGAATTAGGAGCGAAATGCCCAACAGAACTGTGCCAATCACAGTGGCACCCGAATAGTCGTATTGCTCCAGGCGTTGAATAATCAGCACGGAGGCAATCAAGTCTTTGAACGGGACGTTAGAAGCCACAATGACTACAGAGCCATACTCACCAACTGCTCGGGAGAAGCCCAACGCCACGCCAGTCAAAATCGCTGGCATTAAAGGCGGCAATACCACCCGTCGGAAGGTTTGGAACTGAGAAGCGCCTAAAGACCAAGAAGCTTCTTCTACTTCCTTCTCCATATCCTGCAATACAGGCTGGAGAGTCCGCACCACAAACGGTAGGGAGATAAAGATCATCGCCACCGCTACCCCCAATCGAGTAAAGGCGACCTTAATGCCAAAAGGCGCTAGCAACGAACCGATCCAGCCGTTGTCGCTATAAACTGTGGCTAGAGTCAAACCTGCTACTGAGGTAGGCAGGGCAAAGGGTAAATCGATCGCGGCATCAATGATGCGTTTGAAGGGAAAGTCGTAGCGAACCAAAACCCAGGCAATTAAAACCCCAAAAACGGCATTGATCAGGGCTGCAATCAAAGCTGTGACAAAGGTGACGTTATAGGTAGCCAAGGCGACAGGGCTAGTCGCAATTCGCCAGAAGTCAGCAGGTTTTTCGGTACTTGCCTTAGCAATCAGCGCTGCCACAGGCAACAACAGCATAATTGTGAGATACCCCAGCGTGATCCGCCAAGGCCAAGACAACCCTAAGAGCCGTTGAACCGGATTTTTAGGTTGGGGGGAAGCAGATGGAGAAATAGTTGAGACAGCCATAGAGCAATTTAAAGACAGCAGCCTAGGTCAAGCTAGGAGATCAAAAATAAATCGGGGCAGATGCTTTTAGCCGTTGATCTTGAACTCATCAAGTATCCCAAAAGCCTGCCCCGATCGCCCGCACAGAGAGGAGAGTCAGCGAGTGACTACTACCTATTTGCCTTGAATCTGGTCGAAGATAGCACCATCATCAAAGAATTTCTTCTGGACTTCGCTCCAGCCGCCGTAATCTTTTACAGTGGCCAAATCTTTCACTTGGGGATACTTGCTTTCCAGAGATTTCGCTTGGGCACCATTGAGGTCGCTCAGACGGAAACCTGTATTGGCAAATTCTTGCTGGGCTTCTGGAGAGAATAGATACTGCACAAAGGCTTCTGCAACTTCGCGAGTCCCGTGCTTGTCTACGTTCTTGTCGACTACTGCCACTGGGTTGTCAATCGAGACGTTGACTGCGGGGATGACGAAGGGGAGTTTTTCGCCGTTTTCAGCGGCTAAGAGAATTTCGTTCTCATAGTTGATCAAGGCATCTCCTTGGCCCTGCTTGAAAAAGATGTCGCTGGCTTCCCGCGCATCTCTGGGCAAAACAGGCACATTTTTATAGGCTTTAGCCACAAATTCTTGGGCTTTGGCATCATCCGCACCTGACTTCACAGCAGCATTCCACAGCGCCAAGAAGTTCCAACGGGCACCACCGGAAGTTTTGGGGTCAGCGGTGACGAAGCTTATGCCATCCTTACCGAGATCTGTCCAATCCTTAATGCCTTTGGGATTGCCTTCGCGAGTGACGATCGCGGCGACAGAACGGCTAGCGACAGCATCGTTAGGGGCTTCTTTGTCCCAACCCGCCTCGATTAGTCCAGCCTTTTCAATCTTTTGCACATCAAAGCCGAGGGCTAGATGCACCACATCTGCTGGTAAGCCATCGATCACAGCGCGGGTTTGGGAACCAGAGCCACCGTAGCTGGGCTTGAAAACCACAGTTTGGTTGTGTTCTTTCTGCCACTTCTCCACAAACTTAGGAATAATTTTGTCGTGGGCGGCTTTGGTGACGGCAAAAGAAACTAGAGTCAGTTCAACTTCTTTTTTGGCAGCACTCCCACCTGTAGCACCTGGAGAGCTAGCAGTAGTAGTGTTGCCACCATCGCCAGAGCAAGCGGCGATCGTTACACTCAAAGTCATGCCGACTAGGAACAGTGAGACAAAGCCTCTCAGGGAGCTGAATTTCAACCCATTGAACATTTGCGGGCCGCAGCAACGCAGTATGTTGGTCCAGAACTTGAGCGCATTACTAATTACCCGTTGAGCTGGCTCTTCTCGTCGTTTCGAGCCACGTTGCCACAGACCCATAACCTTTAATCTCCTTTCAAACCCCACTTAGTCGGTCGGGATACCGGATTTCCATCTGAACATAGATAGTACCGAGAGATTTGCAAAAACGCAAATAAATTGTCAGGGGATGAAGCGATCGCTGATTTTCAATTCAATTAAATTTGGAGTGAGGAGTGTTGCAGAATTTGATATACTGACTTTTAGCCAATGTGCTGGTGTAGCTCAGTTGGTAGAGCAGCTGATTTGTAATCAGCCGGTCGCAAGTTCGAGTCTTGTCACCAGCTTTTAAATTAGAAATATTTTTAGCGTGCTATTGCTTAACCGCGATCGCCTGCATCAAGCAGTCCCGATTAAGTAGCATTTCAGTATTTAGCCGCTAATTCCCGAAGAGTGAGTACTGCGGCAATTTTTCTACTCTGCTCATCATAAATGGGTCGGGCATTCCCTTCTACCAGCACCTCCGTCCCATCCAGTCGCCGGATGCGCCAGCGAGCTTCAGTCACGATCTCGTCTCGCAGTGCAGCGCGGCTCAGGGGGAGTTCTGCTGGAGGGTAGGGTTTACCATCCACTGTATAAAGGTGATACGTATCGGTATAGCCTTCAGGCAGTACATCTAACTTGGCAACTCCGTGGAGCCGAGAGGCTGCCTCGTTGACAAAGGTGATACGTCCCTCGGCATCTGTGACAATGACTCCCTCAATCAGTTGTTGCAGAATGGCATCTCGCTCTGTGGCAATCCGGGCAACACGCTGCCGTTCCAGCACTTCTTTGGTCACCTCAATATTGAGGCTTAAAATCCCGCAGACTTGCCCAGTGGTATCTAAGAGGGGCTGGTAAATGACATTGAAATAACCCTCATACATTTCCCCGGTGCCATGGCGATCGTAGCGGACTAGCAATTCCTTGCCCTCGTAGGTCTCGCCGGTGGCATATACCTGATCTAGCAGCTCAAAGAAGCCCTGTGCTTCCAGTTCCCGAAAGGCATTTCGCATCGTTAGACCTTCAAAGTTGCGAGCGCCAATTAGTTGCTGGAAGCTGCGGTTATGGATCTCAATTCGATGCTCTTGCCCTCGCATAATACAGATAGGTACGGGGGCATATTCGAGCATATTCCGAATTTCCGCCCGTACTGCTTCCTCTCGGAGCACACGAATGCGATCTGAGATGTCGCGGCTGAATAGGATTAACCCCTGTTCAGTGGGGACAGCCCGCACTTCGTGCCACGCATACAACCCTGGAAGAAACAACTCAAATTTGACAGCAATAGAACCTGTGATGGCGCGTCTTAGTTCTGCTTCTGCTGGTGTATTAAGCAGTTCGGGAAAAACCTCCCACAGAGAGCGACCCAGCAACTCAGCTCGTTTACGCCGCAGCAGGAGTTCCGCACTATAGTTAACGCAGGTATAGTTCCAGTCTTTATCTAGTTCGGTAACTGCATCAGACGTATATTCCAATACTGTCTCAAGATCCAAATTATTCCTCCGTTCCAGGCCAGTCGTATATCAGTAGCATTTGTTAGAAGATGCCCTTCATACATCTAGCGATAGCCTGATCTAAAGTCGCCCGGCTTTTCAGAGATAGTTTTG
This sequence comes from Trichocoleus sp. FACHB-591, assembly GCF_014695845.1. Classification (NCBI taxonomy): domain Bacteria; kingdom Bacillati; phylum Cyanobacteriota; class Cyanophyceae; order Leptolyngbyales; family Trichocoleusaceae; genus Trichocoleus; species Trichocoleus sp. FACHB-591. The sequence goes on along the minus strand of NZ_JACJPA010000032.1, from coordinate 74,486 downwards.
GAGGCTGAAGTTCGGGTAGTTGAAGTGAGACTCTTAGGTATCAGTCAAAATAAATCTGCTTTGAATATCCAAAGTGACTGAGCTGGGATATTCAAAGCAGATTTAATGTTTGCTGTTAGTTGTTTGCTCCTATTTAGGCCCTGGAGCGTGGGGTGCGACTCTGCGGGTTATTTAACTCGATTCACCTTGATCAGATCTTTCATGATCACTCCATGAATTCCCTTGACGATATCCACAACTTGAGTGACCTCAAAATCTACTGCGGCACTGCTCAGTTGTAAAGCTTCTTGCCCATTGAGGGGTGTAACTTCTGTGATAAAAGTCAGGCTTTTACGCACTGCATCCTTCATCGCTTCATCCAAATCTTGATTCAGCCCAATCGGAACAAAGGCGATCGGAGTTTCTAGGAACGGTGCGGTAAATGTTTTCTTAGCAGCAAGATCTTTGCGTAGAGTAATCCGAAATGTTGGCTTTAGAGAACACTCGATCGCGGTTAAAGCAACCTCTCCATCTCCTTGAGCACAGTGAGGATCACCCGTATACATCAGGGCACCAGGAACTTGCACAGGGAGATATAGCGTAGTTCCCGCTGTGATTAAATTCAGGTCAATATTGCCACCATAACGGCCTGGAGGCACAGAGTTTACGGTTTCAGCATCATTTTCAGGAGCGACACCAATTAGCCCCATGAATGGTTTTAAGGGAATTTCATAGGAAGGCGAACCAGGCGTGTCAGGTTTCAGGATTCCTAATCCGGTAATTCCTTCTCGCTTGAAATTGGCGTACTGGAGTGGAGAGGCAGTCTGTCCTTTGCGCGTTCTGAGAATCGCCTGAACGGCTTGGGGATCGGTCACGATTTTGATGTATTTGCTATCAGCAACCTTATCCCCTACAGGATATTCTCCGGGTAGTGCACCTTTACCCTTACGGCTACTCACAAACCCATAGGAGGCACGGTGCTCAATCTTGAGAGTTTCAATCTGCAAGACATCTCCGGGCATGGCTCCTTCAACATAAATAGGCCCAGTCACGACATGAGGCCCTTTGCCATCATGAGGGACGTTCGCTCGGATAGTTAGTTGATCTTGCAGAATCTCTTTTTCGGGTACTCCTTTTTGAGTCAAAAACTCAATGGCTCCAGCAGCCGTGCCATCCCGTGACTGGTCTTCTAAAATGCCTTCATGGGAGACGGTCTCAATCGTTACAGTGTCTCCGGATCGAATACGTAGAGCAGGCTTAGCCGTCTTGCCATACAAACGTCCCCAAATTACAGTTTCCGGGGTGGATTTAAGCAGATACTCTTTTGCCCAAGCGGGGGAGTTGGAACTCCAAATACCTAGAACCAATCCAGCCAATAACCAGGTGTGGTTTTGCCTCACCATCCCGCTCACGCCTCACTTGACGACTTCAGCCGTACCATAGCTTCCCTCATCCGTATTATTTGTAAGCTTAGCTACATTCTCTTGCCGAAAAATCAGCGAAATTGTCCTTGAATCAGGCAATTTTTAGCAAAAATTACTGCGTTGTTGGTTCTAGATGCTGAGGGTAAAGCGCATAGAGACTGGCACGAAATTGCTTTAATTTTTTAACGATCGCGCTCATTGGCAGTTGTTTAGCATCAAGGGTTAGGAGAATCATCAATGTCACTTCATCATCAAGGCTGGATGCTGCTATCAGTCCTCGCGACTGGGGTGGGACTAGCGATGCCATCTAAAGCCGAGAACTTGGCTTACGTGAACTACTGGCTACTGGATGCTAAACCAACCGTCAAGACGTTGCACTTAAACCAGCAACCGATTCATGCCTCTTACTCTCCAGAGCAAATCATTCCATCCCAACGTATTCCTGCGGGAAAGTACGCCCTCTCCCTCAATTCCATCTCGTCTCAGCCAGAGTCTCAGCCAAAACAGAGCTTTAATTTAGAAGCTGAGCAGTTTTATACCGTAGCTCTATTTCAGAAAGGCCAGGTACTCCAAGGGCTAGTGCTGAATGACAAGCTGAGTCGTCCTGAACCTACAGTAAGACTGGTGAATCTCATGCCTGAGCCTGTCCAAGTGACGATCAATCAAGCTCAGCCGAAAGGATTGGAGCTGCAATCGGGCGAGCAAAAGGATGTAGCGATCGCCCTTGATAGTCCCTCGAAAGTTGGTCTAGTTACAGTGAAGACAACTGCTAAATCTAATCCAAGTCGCTCTGCAACCAAAGTCTTTGGCGTTGGGCCTGACTATGCTTCTGTGGTCGTGATTAGCTCCCAAGCAAACTCACTCAGACTAACTCGTTGGCAGTACGATCGCTGTGCTGTCCGCATTGAAGCCTACCAATACGAAGATGCCTGTGGCCATTCAGACTAGGCAACCAGAATAGCCAACAGCTAGCGGGGGCGACCCAGGGTGGTGATATAGAGAACGGCTTCATCCACCGGAATGCCTAACACTTCATTCACCTGATTATCAAAGAAGCCACCAATGCCACTGACACCCAAACCCAGATGGATGCCAGCCAGGTTGAGTTTCTGCCCCAAGTGTCCCGCATCCATGTGGAGGTAGCGGTAGACGCGATCGCCATATTGAGCCACCGCAGTTCTCAGGTCCGCCGTATGAAACACCACTGCTGCGGCATCACGACCCAAATCTTGCCCCAAGCATAAGTAGTGCAGTTCTCGCCGGAAGTTTTTGAAGCGGATTTGTCGTAATTCCTGAGAGTGGGGGGCGTAGTAGTAGCAGCCTTCTTCTAAGCCAATCACACCAGAAACTGCAATAAAGGTCTGAATCGAGTTCAAAACAAAATAGTCTGGATACCCATCCAATCCCTGTTCAATATAGTGCTCAGGCTGGTAAGTAAAGTCCAGCAACGCTTTCAATTCTGCTAGGGTAATTGACTCTCCGCTGTAGGCGCGGGTAGAACGACGGCGGAGCATGGTCTCTTGCATAGCCCCTAAGTTCTCTCCCCAAACAATCGGCTGGGACAGCGTAGAAACTTTTAGGCAAAACGGAAAATTGTATTGATCCGACTGAGCCTTTTCTCGATTGGTACGTGGTGGTATTTTGGGGATCTTTTTGAAGGCTGCGTTTGGCTGAATCTGAGTAGCTTGATGGAAATAGCTCAGCAATTCTCCATCAGGAATGCTGGGATACTCGGTCTGAGTCGCCGAAGGTAAGGCTGTTACCGAAAGTGGCAGATTTTCTTGCACTTCTAGCAAATCGGCCACCGGAATCACTGCGATCGCTCCTTCTTGGTCCGGATCGAGGTAGAGCAACTGATTAAGCGCCTCGTCAGCAAATCCACCAATCAAATGCGGTCGATAGTCATTGAGAGCGCAGGCTAACTCAATGTTGCCCAGCAAGTGCCCAGCATCCAAAAAAATGCGGCGGTAGGCGCGGTCCTGATAGCGCCATGCCGAGCGAGCAAACACCGCAGTCGTGACCAAAGCCATCTGCGTGTCATCTAAAATAGGGTGCCAAAAGCAAGCCGATTGCAATTTCTGCCAAACATTGCTGTCCCAGAAATGCCACAGCGAGTGATTTTTAGACTGATAGTTATACAACCCAGCGGGTAGGAATGGGGTCCCACGGGAAACTAAATACACTTCTGCCGGATACAGACCCCCCGCTGAAGGCGCAGCCCGTAAATAAACTGGACTTCCGGTTGTGGGAATCATGCCTGTTAAGCCGTAGCTGCAAAATAGCAGGCGCGACAACCGTTGCCACCAAGCAGTCTCTGCATCTTCAGCCAAGACTTCTTGTGGGTCAGTTAAATAAGGCTTGAGATCGAAGGTAGTGCCGATCTTGTATTCCTTAAACGGAACAGGCTGACTCTCCCAATCCAAGCGATGGCTTTTACTGGCAAGGGTTTGCGGATCGTATTTGGTCCGCTCGTGGTAGTGCTGAGCGATCGAGACTCGAAGTTCTGGCATAGAGATTTCTGGGCAGTGCAGTTACGTCTCTATTTAGATCTTGACATCTCTCAGGGTTAAAGTGTCTGTTTGTGCAGAAACGCAGCCTGGCATCTGAATTGATCCTATATTTACCCCCTATTCATAGTCTGTTCATGACTACAGCGAGAGTATCCCCAAGGCGACAGATGTGGCTAAAGTTTTAATCTGGCACAGTTGGAGGATAAAACAATGGCAGCAAGCTTGGAGGTTCGATGTAAATAGGTTAAGTAGATAGGTTAATAAGTGCGATCGCAATCAGGGATTCTTAAAAAAGCGTTAAAGCAACGGTATTTTTTGTCACACTATTTTACATTTTAATTACAAGTTAAGTATAAATGCTTAGTACGTATCTCGCGTCAATCCTGAAAAGAGTTTGACGAAGATACTGTCGGGAATGGTTACCATGCAGAGGGTCAGCGCCAAAGAAATACTATCTTGCTATGCCGAAGGGCAACGAGATTTTAGTAACATTGATGCCGGGGAAGTTTTTCTATTTGAAGCTGAGCTACCTAACATCAATTTACAAGGAAGCAACCTAGCCACCGCTCATCTTCCCTACGCCAATCTCACTTATGCCAACTTACAGGCAGCCCAGTTACCAGCAGCGGAAATGAGCAATATTCAGCTTTATCAAGCCGATTTAGCTGGAGCCAATCTACAAAAGGCAAATCTATCGCGAGCGAATCTGCGCCATGCCAACTTGCAAGGGGCAAATCTCGCTGGAGCCGATCTATCTGGGGCAGATTTGTATAATGCCGATCTGAGTCAGGCAAATTTATCCTCTGCAAATCTTAGCCGCACCAACCTAGAAAAGGCCAAACTTCAAGCAGCCCAGCTCGCTGGTTGTAATCTCTATCGCGCTCAGCTCGTGAATTTAGAAACAGCCTATATCGATCGCACTACTATTCTGCCCGATGGTCATCGCGACAGTCATTCTCTATGAAGATCCAACAACAGCATGCTTGGCCCGCCACCGCTGAAGAAGCCACTATAATTCAGCAGCAACTGCGTGGTGACATCATCAAGGAAGACCAACTAGGAACGGTGCAGCGCGTCGCTGGAGTGGATGTGGGCTTTGAGGCAGATGGAACTATTACTCGTGCCGCGATCGCCGTCTTAAGTTTTCCGGAGTTGCAACTGGTGGAACACGCGATCGCCCGTCGCCCCACCACCTTTCCTTACATTCCAGGCTTTTTGTCTTTCCGAGAAATTCCTGCTGTCCTAGATGCGCTAGAACAAATCGCCACTCCCCCTGACTTGTTGCTCTGTGATGGTCATGGCATCGCTCACCCTCGACGGATGGGGATTGCTGCTCATTTGGGGCTACTAGTGAATTTGCCTGCGGTTGGGGTTGGTAAGTCTTTACTAGTCGGAAAACATGATGAGGTGCCAGAAGAGCGAGGCGCTTGGCAACCGCTTCAGCATCGGGGTGAAACGGTTGGAGCCGTGCTGCGAACCCGTGTTGGCACTAAACCTCTCTACATTTCGTTAGGGCATCGCATTAGTCTGCTGACTGCGATCGATTATGTGATGCGCTGCACCACCAAGTGGCGGCTGCCCGAAACCACGCGCCATGCCCACAAACTGGCGTCGGGTTAAGAGTTAGTCCTTCTAGCCAATCCTTCGGCTCTACCTAACTTCGTGTTGTTGGGCGATCGCGATGGTTTGGTCAATCAGAATTCGTACAATCTCTAAAGCTTGATTCAAACTTTCCCGAGGACGAATTTGATAGGTGTAGCGTAGACCTCCCTGTCCTTGATCAGCGGGATGCTGCCACTGCAACACAGGATATTTTTGGCCAAAGCCCGTTTGGCGTTTGATCCGCACATGCACTAGCCAAATCGGCCAGTCCCGATAGGTAGCAATAAAGTGAGTTTTGTTTTTGTCAAAGTCACTCCGTTGAGGGGCCAAACTAGACATACTAGAACCAGACCCAGACAAGGGATAGCTTGCCTGTACAGTCCTATGGGTAGATGGAACACTTGCTCTAGAAGGAGATAAGGATTGTGGAAATGACCTCGATCCGGTAGTCATGTTCAATTGGCCCCCTGTTGCTTACAATCCCAGTTCTCTTCAGTAGTCTCTACTCAATGCAGGTCAGTGATGAGAGCGACTATCTAGATTACCATCAGGTATGAAAATGCCGCTCCCGCCGCGCAACACTCAAACTGTGAGTGAAAAATACTGATTCTTGGGATACCAGAGCATCCTCCTTTAGAGTTATCTCTGAAGCTAGAATCATTAGACTTGGCTTAAGCGGTAAATGTTCCTGAGGTGACGTTAACACCAAACTGGATGTACCCGTAACTTTAGTTACAACTACGTAGTGTAGTTTTAGTTACTAGTGGAATCGATGAATATTGAGTGAATTTTTCATGACGATTCCAGCAATTACCCAGAAACTACTAGCTGCGAAGCAAATGCAAGGATTGAGTTTTACAGATTTAGAAAAAATTCTGGGACGCGATGAAGTCTGGATTGCCGCCTTGTTTTATCGCCAAGCGAGTGCTTCTGAGGATGAAGCTAGTAAATTAGTGGAGGCTTTAGGATTAGGGCCAGACGTAGCATCTGAGCTGACTGAATATCCCCTCAAAGGCCTAGGGCCAGTAGTACCAACCGATCCGCTAATTTATCGCTTCTACGAGATTATGCAGGTCTATGGCATGCCGTTGAAAGAAGTGATTCAGGAGAAATTTGGAGACGGCATCATGAGTGCGATCGACTTCACGATGGATGTAGAGAAGGAAACAGACCCGAAGGGCGATCGCGTCAAACTCACGATGTCTGGGAAATTCTTGCCTTACAAAAAGTGGTAGATCGGCAGTTTTCGGGAAAATTGTGATTATATGGGGAGCTTGCATCAGAGAAATTGCATCTACTCTAGAGTAGATCGCTTTAAGGCTCCCTGTTTCCTCAATTAATGCTTCACCATCATCACTCCTCGCATTGCGACCACTCCCTCCCCACTGCCTCTCTAGACCCAGGCAGCACCCCGATTCAGAAGCTGCGCTTACTGTGGATAGCGCTCATCCTGACGGGTTGTTTTTCGCTAGCGGAGTTAGTCGTGAGTCATCGCAGCCATAGTTTGGCATTGCTGGCTGATTCAGGGCATTTGTTCTCCGATACGCTATCACTCGCTTTAGCACTGTTAGCCACCTGGATTGCTCGTCTACCTGCTTCTGAACAAGCTCCTTTTGGCTACCGTCGGGTGGAGATTTTAGCGGCTTTAGCCAATGGGTTGAGTTTAGTCGCGATCGCCTGCTGGGTCGGATGGGAAGCGATCGCCCGTCTACAATCTCCCCCGACTGAAATCCTCAGCTTGCCCATGCTGATCACGGCTGTGGTGGGTTTAGGCGTGAATAGCTTAAATGCCTGGTTCTTGCATCACGACAGTCACCACGACTTGAACCTGCGGGGAGCCTTTTTGCACATGGTGGCCGATGCCATTAGTTCTGTGGGCGTCATCTTGGCAGCGATCGCAGTTGGCAAGCTGCACTGGCTCTGGGCCGATGGTGCGATTAGCTTACTTGTGGCTGGATTTATTGCCACTGGAGCCATTCCGCTGATTCAGCAGAGCTTGAATATTCTGCTAGAACGCACCCCTCAGCAGATTGATGTCCCAGCCTTAGCAGCAGCTTTAATGCAGCACGAAGTGGTGGTTAGCATTGACGCTCTGAAGCTTTGGACGGTCGCTCTGGGACAAGAAGTGCTGTGTGTGCAATTACAGGTGAATTTAAGGGATGGGTTAGCCCGCGATCGCTTGTTGCAGCAAATTCAAATCCAAATACAGCAAGAATTCGGTATTCGAGATGTGATGGTGCAAATGACTCTAGCTCCTGGTCAGCAGGCGATCGCGACGCAACTGTCACCGACGCTGAGCAACCAAATTGTACTTCCCAGTCAGTAAACCCGCCCCCTGGACCGTGGCAATTCCTTTCAGGGTGTTGCCCTCTACCCGCCCTGTGAACTGAATCGTTGCCGCTTGACCTTGCACTTTTTTGTTAGTGGTGAAGCTAATTTGATTGCCGATCAATTTGGCATTGCTAATGGCCAACGTGGCATTTCCGGCTGTCGCTGCACCAGTTACTTGCTGAAATTGCTGGCGCAATAGCAAATTGACTGGCTGCCTTCCCAGCGGAGTAGCTAGCGTTCCTTGCCAATTGCCCGCTACCTGCGCTGGCACTACCCAATAGTAAACCGCATGAATGCGGCCCGTTTTAGGCACTTTCACCGTTAAGGTTTTATCGGGTTTCCAATCGCCCAGATCAAAGGCATGAGAAACCACTCGCGACCCCGGTTTCAGTTCATTCAAGAGCTTAGGCTGCAATTTAAGGTTAACGGCAGGCAACAAATAAAGAGTGACCACGCTGGCATCGCGGAGGTTGGTTTGAAACAAATCCTGCTGCAAAAACTTGACGCGATCGCCCAAACCCGCCTTTTGAGCGCTGGCATTACTCTCTTGAATCAGCTTCGGGTCGAGTTCTACTCCAACCCCACGAGTGCCGTACTTCTGAGCTGCGGTCAATACAATCCGCCCGTCACCGGAGCCTAAGTCATAGAGCTGATCTCGATCTGTAACTCTCGCCACCTTGAGCATTTCAGCCACGACTTCATTCGGCGTCACCACATAAGGCACCTCCTTCTCCACGGCTGGGGCACCAGGAGATACGCTAGGAGCCGGGGTAACGGCAGGAGCCTCAGCCACTGGAACAGACGCAGACAAAACCGCCGGACTAGAAGCTGAGACGGGAGAGTTTGAGACGAAAGACTGAGTACAACTGGCCAAGAGCGCGATCGCGATACCTAAACCGATGCCCTTAACTGCCACAGCCATCCGGCGCTGAATTTCCATTTACTCGCCTCCTAACTCACAAGGGTCACAGCCATTATTAACGCGCCATACCACCCTACGCTGCATTCTCCAAAACGAGAGGGAACCAAAGTTTAAGGTTCTCCTCTATATCTCTGCTCAAACTGATCTCGCATTTCACCAAGCCGAACTAGTCAAAGCATCTAGCCTGTGGCATACTCCCCAAGGGAGACTGAAACACCCTAAAATTAAAGACCGATCGCTGAGCCTGCATGAAGATTGCCACCTGGAACGTCAACTCCATTCGCACCCGTCTAGAGCATGTCCTCAACTGGTTGCAAACCAATCCGGTTGATGTGTTGTGTGTGCAAGAAACCAAAGTTATAGATGCTGACTTTCCGCGATCGCCCTTCACCGATTTAGGCTACCACCTCTACATTTCTGGGCAAAAGTCTTACAACGGTGTTGCCCTAATTAGCCGGACCCCCTTAGAAGATGTCACCGCTGGATTCACCCCAATTTTAGGCGAAAGCTTAGTAGGTGAACTCGATGCCCAAAAACGAGTGATTACAGGGGTTTTAGATGGCATTCGCATCGTCAACCTGTACGTCCCCAACGGCTCCGAAGTGGGCAGCGAAAAGTATGTCTATAAACTGCGATGGCTCCAGGTTCTCCACGAGTATCTCGAAGCTCTCTGCCTCAAAGACAGCAATCCACCCAAAATTTTAGTCTGTGGCGACTTCAACATTGCTCTAGAAGACCGAGACATCCACAACCCCAAGGGCCGTGAGAAACACATTATGGCCTCGGATCATGAGCGTGCCGCTTTGCAAACCGTTCTGGATCTGGGCTTTGCAGATGCCTTTCGCAAATTTACTGAGGATGGGGGTCACTTTAGTTGGTGGGACTACCGCTCTGGCTCGTTTCAACGTAACAGTGGTTGGCGGATCGACCATCATTACCTGACTCCAGCCTTGTATGAACGGGCGATCGCTTGCAGCATTGACGTTGCCCCCCGCCAATTAGAGAAACCTAGCGACCATGCGCCTGTAACTGTCGAACTGGAGGTCGCACTTTAGATAGTTGCAAACTCTTCAACTGAACTTGCTACACTGCATCAGATAGTTCACCTTCCAGTTGAGTACCCCTATGTTTTTAGTCACTGGAGCCACCGGAGGGCTAGGTCGCAAAATTGTTCACACGCTGTGTGAGCAAGAAAAAACGGTACGAGCGTTTGTGCGGCTAACCTCCCGCTATGCCGAACTAGAACATCGTGGCGCAGAGATCTTTATTGGCGATTTGCGACAAGAACGCGATATCCAAAAGGCTTGCCAGGGTGTGCAATACGTCATCAGCGCTCACGGCGCTACTGGCTCTAGTGATGGTGATGCCCAAACGCTGGACTACCGCGCCAATATTGACTTAATTGATGCCGCCAAAGCAAATGGCGTGCAGCACTTTGTCTTTATTTCGGTGCTGGGAGTCGATCGCGGTTACGAGGACTCACCCACTTTCAAAGCCAAGTTTGCCGTGGAGCGGTATCTGCAAAATAGTGGTCTCAGCTATACCATCCTGCGACCTTCTGGGTTTTCGTCCAACTTGCTTCCCTTAGCCGAGCAATTTAGCAACACTGGCATCTATCTCCTGATTGGCGATCCCCACAACCGTTCCTCTATCGTCAGCACCGACGACCTCGCCAGAATTAGCGTTGATGCTGTTTCTAACGAAGCTGCTCACAATCAAATCTTTGCTGTAGGTGGACCCGAAATATTAAAGCGATCAGATATCCCTGCCATCTTTGGCCGCATCTTTGATCGCGAACCCATTATGATTAATCCTCCCTTATTCCTATTCGACGGTGTGAGAACCGCAGTTGGACTAGTCAACGCCAGAACCCAAAAGGCTTTGGGCACTCTCCGCACGCTCCTTGCTAATGAGTTTTTCTGCACTTCCAAGGAGATCGAGCGTTTAGAATCTACCTTCCACATCAAAATGGAATCCCTCGAAACCTTTCTCCGGCGCTATTTGAGCGTTTAACTACTTACAAAAAGAGAGTGGGGAATAAGCTCACTCTCTTTTTAGCTTTTTTAGGTCAAGTCAATGAGGGCGATCGCTAAAACACCACTCTTACAAAGCCCACAGTTCTCTCCCATTGATACCATCATCCGCTACAAAGTAGAGCGTACCATTGACATTAGTCAGGCTAGCAGGAGACGAACCACTTAGTCCACCATAGATATCTTTCACTAACGTTGTGCCAGCAGTCGTACCATCACTTCTCCACAACTCAGTTCCCTCGATACTGTTGTAGGCAGTGAAGTATAAGATGCCATCAACATTGACAAAGTTACCATCATTAAAGCCTACGGAACTATAAGGAGTAGAACTGGCTGGGCCTGCGTTAATATCTTTCAATAACGTTGTACCAGCGATTGTGCCATCACTCTTCCACAACTCTTTGCCGTTGATGCCATCATCCGCTGTAAAGTAGAGCGTGCCATCCACATTCGTGAGATTGCTGGGTGCAGAGCCTCCTACCCCTGGATTGATATCCTTCACCAAGGTAGTTCCACCAGCAGTTCCGTCACTCTTCCACAATTCTGTGCCATGAGTACCATCATTTACTGTGAAGTAAAGTGTGCCATCTACATTCGTGAAATTACTCTGTGCAGACCCTCCTGCACCTGGATTGATATCCTTCACCAAGGTAGTTCCACCAGCAGTTCCGTCACTTTTCCACAATTCTGTACCAGCAGTAGGAGTATAAGCCGTGAAATAGAGCGTACCGTTGACATTAACAAAATTAGTCAAAAAAGAGCTATCCGTACCGATGTTAATATCTTTCACCAGTGTGGTTCCACCAGCAGTTCCGTCACCCTTCCATAGCTCTGTACCAGCAGTAGGAGTATAAGCCGTGAAATAGAGCGTGCCATTAACGTTGGTGAGAAAATCCGGTTGAGAAGCACTCGTTCCTACACTAATATCCTTCACCAGTGTAGTACCAGCAAGAGTTCCATCACTCTTCCATACTTCTGTGCCGTGAGCGCCATCATCCGCCGTAAAGTAAAGCGTATTATTCACGTTCGTTAATCTGGCTGGAGCAGCACTTCCAAATCCTAGGAAGATATCAAAAGGTACTGTCCCATCAGCAGTTCCATCACTTTTCCACAACTTGTGACCAGAACTATAATCGGTGGCTGTGAAGTAGAGAGTGCCATTCGCATTCGTGAGGTTGCTGAGAGTTGGGCCATGCCACCCATTCTGAAAGGGCTTGACCGGGGTTGTGCCAACAGCCGTACCATCACTCTTCCAAAGACCACTAACAGTGCCATACCCTGCGATGAAGTAGAGCATACCGTTCACATTAGTTAGCCCATAGGAGAAAGAACTACTAGCGCCTGGATTGATATCCCTAACTACGCTTGGTAGGCCACCGCTGTCTACAACTTCTAGATCAAAGCTACTGGTTAGTGTAGTCATCCCGTCAGTAACACTAAAGTCGAAGCGATCGCTGCCAGCCTCTCCGCTCGTATTTTGATAACTTAGACCACCATTGTTAATGTCATCTTGCGTGAAGGTTTGCCCAGTACTCAAAGAAGCATTGTTGAGTTTAAGAATGCCATTGGTCGGCAACTGGTTGAGCGTATAGATAATCTGAGAGGCAAGAGATTCCTCATCGGTCACGAATAGAGAAAAGTTACTGATTGTGACCGTTTGACCTAGTCTTACCGCGCGTTCTGCGTTGTTAGTAATGACAGGCGCATCGTTTACAGAATTGACAGCGATCTCGAAGCTATTGTCACTCAGCGCATTCCCTGCTGCATCCACCACACTAAAGCTGAAGCGATCGCTGGTCACCGGATTACCATTGTGCGTATAGCTGAGGCGATCGCTATCAATATCATCTTGCGTAAAGGTTTGGTTCGTACTCAAAGCAACTCCATTGAGCTCCAAAGCGCCATTGGCAGGAGCTTCCTTAAGCGTGTAAGTCAATTGGGTTGCACTATGGTCTGTATCCATCACTTGCAGTTGACTTTCAGTCAAGGTAACAGAATCGCCTTCATTCAGCGTTATACCTTGATTGACACTGAGCGTTGGTATAGCGTTGGCTGCAAAGTTAATATTCTCAACTATCTGGTCAGTACTTAAGCTGACAGTGTAAGTGCCAGGACGACCCAAGTTAAACATCCGTACACCTGAAGCTGTGGACATGAACAAGAACTGCCCATCATCACTCACAGTCATCATGCCATTGCCATAAGGTACAGAGTTATGACCGTAATAGTCAGGAGCAATATCCTCACCGATATTTAAGCGGTACAACTCTTTCCAGGTTTGAGTATTAAAAGCAATGATCTGATCTGTAGCAGAACTAGCCGCATATAAAACATCTCGAACTGAATCAAAGGCTACTCCACTATCAACACCAGACAAAATCTCAACCCCAGTCAAATTTTTATCCAAAATGGAAACTCCGTTCCCCGACTCCAACGCAATTAGCGAGCCATTCTGGTTGACAGCAGACAAACTACTACCGAGAAAACCATTTGTCCATTTTTCTGTGGAGATCTGATTAGTGACAGCATCGTAAGTAGAGATAGGACCACTGGAAATGCCATCTTGGGTGATGAATAGTAGAGAGCGGTCTGCACTACGGGTGATTTGAGCACCCCCGTGGTAAGACCATATGTCGGTTCGTGAAGTAATGGTGTCCGTACTCAAGTCTAACTGGCGAAGAGGCCCCCACTCCCCAAAAGACCTGACAATACCCAGTCCATTACTACCAATGGCTACATCGCTGGGGAGGTCATCGTTGTTCAAATCAAAAATCAGATTGGCAACAGTCCCATCATTAAGGTTCACCTTACGAATGAAGCCTTGAGCTGCACCTTGCTCGCCTTCTGCTACATACACGGCGCTACCATCTGCGGTAATATCGCCACCAATGAGAGAGTTACCCACATCAAAAGGTGTCAACAGGGTACGAGTAGCAACGTCAAAGCGTTCTAGATCTCCATCGTCAGTGGTGATATAGAGATAGTTACGCTTTGGATCAAAGATCAGATCGTTATGATTAGTGATAGGAATCAGTAAGGTTTGATCGGTTGGGCGAGTGCTTGGGAATGTTTGTCCCCATCCAGCTTGAGGCACCTCAGCCACGGTGTAGACACCCGCAGCTAGGGCAACAAAGCTGTAATCACCGTTAGCATCCGTCGTGGTAGAAAGCTCATTAGTATCCAGTTGGTTGTTTTGGTTCTGGTCAAGATAGATCGTCCAGCCTGCTAGACCCGGTTCATCGGTATTTTGAATACCATCCCCATTGCGATCGCTCCACTTTGTACCTTGAATCGAAGCAGTGGCGGGGACAGGATTGGGGGCAGGTGTAACTGAAAGATTGAGGTTGTAGTTGATATATGTGTATTCTGTTGCAGGCGCAACTTGTAAATAGTAGGTGCCTGGTGCTAAAGTTTCGACAAAATCTGGCACGACAGTATCGGAAGTCGTAGTTAGGATTTGAAGAACTTCATCCTCATCCACCACCCCATTGTTGTTAGCATCCTGAGCCAGCTTCAAACTGACTCCCCCACCGCCCCCAGTGAAACTAAGTGATTGCCGCCATTCTTGAGCCGTTGACAAAGTGAACTCATACCAGTCAGAACTGTCGCTGGGGCCTACGAAATCAGTCAAGCTCAGCGATGTTGAACCAAGCGCGATCGCGCGAGCACTAGCTTCAGAACTTCCCGCATAGTCGCTGCCTGGACGACCTTCTCCTTGACCAAACGCTAGGTAGTGTTCATAGGCTTGCTGGTAATTGAAGCCTGCTGAAATCAGGTCGAGATTATTTGCTAGATAAACTTGAACGTCAAAGTTAGGAGAAGCTAGCCGTCCTTCTGCCAAACCATAGCGCTGGAAGTGCTCATATATGCCTCGTTCATCAAGCCCAGCCGCCACTAAATCTGGATTGAGGGAGCGATAGTAGTTCAAGTCAAAGGCTGGCGCAAAAACTCGGTTCTCCCGCAACCCGTACATCTGAAAATGCTGTAGCAACTGAGTATTGTTCAGCCCAGCATCAATCAAGTCTGGGTTGTTCGCCTTATAGTAGTTGAGGTCAAAAAAGGGAGTGAACTTTCGGCTTTCATTCAGCCCATAAGTTTGCAAGTGTTGTAAAGCCAAGTGGCGGTCGCCTGCAAAAGCTTGATTCACATCTGGGTTATTCGCCAAGTAAAAGTTGAGATCTACAAACGGAGAAAACGCTCGGCCTTCATTCACCCCATACATCTGTAAGTGCTGCAATACTCCAAATCGGTTATTGCCATAGAAGGCAGCTACGTCTGGATTATTGGCTAGATAGAAGTTGAGGTCTACAAAGGGAGAGAAAATGCGAGCTTCGCTCAAGCCATAGGTCTGTAAATGTTGGAGAGCCTGCTCGCGATTCCCTGCAAAAGCTTGGTTGACATCTGGGTTGTTGGCGAGATAAAAGTCAAGATCTAAGAACGGAGAAAACGCTCGGCCTTCTGCGACACCAAAATCTTGCAGGTGCTGGAAGAGCTGCTGATTGCTAGTTAGACCTGCTGCTGCCAAATCAGGATTACGAGCTTGATAGAATTGGAGGTTGACAAAGGGAGAGAAGATGCGACCTTCACTCAAGCCGTAGGTAAGGAAGTGAGAAGATGCCTGCTCATCTGTAAGTCCAGCCAAATCAGGATTAAAGGCACGATAAAAATTAGCATCGAATAGACTAGCGGGCATGAATCATCTCCCTTGCAACTAACAACAAACTGTAATACTGGCAGCAAACTCTAACCGATCCGCGCTGTTAAATTCAGATCGAGTAGGCTCTATTAGCAGAAAATTCGCGGCTGATATTGCTCAGTCCAGGTATAGCCCTCGCCTCCAACTGAGGCTAGTAGAAATACACAACTTCATTTAGACTTTGCCGAAGCGTTAAAGAGCTTTAATAACATGTTGAGACACAGCTGTATTTCAGAGCCGACCGCTTGTACGTTTCTCAGTCCCTAGCCAAAAACTTATCTGGAATTTTGTAAAAATTTACAATTAGCTTTCAGTTTTAGAGGTTGCATTTCTCAGGTATAATCCCTGATTTTTGGTCACCACTAGTTGATAGTTTTTAGCCAACGATCGCCCCAGTCCGCTTTTTTGTAAGGAGCTAAGGGGAAATTAACCAAGATAGTGAAATTGCTGCAACTGCCCCAATCAAGGTATTCAAGATATTCACCACTTCGTTGGTGAGCCAATCATATTTAGATTGCAGTGTTGCCCCGATCACACTTTCTAGATTAGTGGCAATGAAGGCTGCAATAATGCACAAAGCAACGCCTAACAAACTAATTAAACCCACGCCCCATCCGACAAGGGCGATCGCGGCAGAAGCTACAATTCCTGCTAAAGTGCCTTCTAAACTGACAGCACCTTCAGTTCCGCGCGGTACGGCTTGTAAAGTGGTAATCAAGAAAGTGCGCTTACCGTACGCTTTGCCTACTTCACTGGCTGAGGTATCTGAGAGTTTGGTGCTAAAGCTAGCTACATAACCGAGGAGGAAGAGAGGGATAAAGAGACGATCGCTATTAGCATGATTCAAAAGAGGAACAAGAAACGCTCCTAACGCACATATAGCACCCACTAAGGCAGAACCCCAGACATTTTCTGGACCTCTTGCGCCAGAACGTTTTTCAGCAATTCCTTCTGCCTCCTTTTGGGCCATGCCAACCCGAGTTGCAGCAGAGCCAACTAGGAAATAGAACATCACGACTACATATCCCTGCCAACCCAATGTTCCCCAAATTAGAACACCCAAGAACCAAGCATGGAGTAGACCTGCTGGGGTGAGAAGTTTCTTGGGGGAGAACCAGGCGATCGCCGCGAGAACAGAGTTAAGAGCCAGGGCAATCAGCCAGGAATCAAAGGAGGCGAATTCAACAGGCATAGGTTAGGTTACATCAAGTGGGATGTAGTCATTCAATCAAAAATTGCTTACTATTATAATGATTGTTGCTTTGTCTTCTGAAGTCCCAATTTAGCTAACACTGCTTCTTTAAATAGCTATTTTACCCCAGACCTCAAAAAATTTCCTATGACATAAACTGTCAGGCTAACCTTAAAAATGTAGGCTTAATAACTTGCACAGAATCAAATAGCCATAAAGTCCAACCAACCGCAAACATAGTGCAAGAAGAATGTAAAATTATTACATTTTTTCTTAAAGTAGCATTAATACTACTTCTAGGGCATCGCAAATAAGAGTTTACTCCGTCTTGAGTATTTAATATCTTGAATTAGTATGTCTTACTTTCTTTCCAATTTAAGGCGCAGGGGTCACCTAAATCAGATTTCTGTAACGGTTGGCATTATAGGATCCCGAAAGTTATCAAACTTTAAAGATCAGATAGACGCTGAGCAGGAGTGGAGTATTTTTTCACCCAATTTAACTATCTATGGTTTTGATGCTGATAGAGTTGCTTGCGAACAAATGAATTCTGCGATTGCAGCTCAAAGAGTCAATTGGAACGAAAAACATTTTCCGGTTGCTCTCTGGAACTCTACAAAAGAATCTGAAATATACATAACCAGAGATCCAGGATGTATCTCGCTTCATCCACCTAGTGAGGAATATCGTAAACGTTTTACATCGGGCGTCAAGGCAATGGAGTTGATGTCTACAGAAATGATAGAAACTGTCACTCTAGATAGTTTTTGCAAAGCTGAAGAAATTAATGCCATCGACGTTCTTCAGATTGATGTTCAAGGTGGGGAATTTCAGGTTTTAGAAGGGGCCACAGAAATTATAGAACGTAGCACTCTAGCTATTATTGCCGAGGTTGAATTTATGGAGTTGTATTTAGGACAGCCCTTATTCGGTGATGTGGATAGTTGTCTTAGGAGGCAAGGCTTTACGTTGTTTGATTTAGCAAATATTCAGAGAGACCAGCGCCGAAATATTCCCATTGCTTCAGGCCATCATCCAGGCCCTTTAAGTTGGGCTGACTCCTTTTATTTCCGTGACTTAATTTCAGATAGACCCAACACGAGCTTGAAGACGCCTAATACGATTTTGAAGCTCGCCTGCATTGCAGATGCCATGAACTTTCCAGACTATGCTCTAGAGGTTTTAGAGTATCTAACTGTCAATTATGGATCTGACAAACAATATAACTTTGCTGAAGTTATTATTGAAAGCTTATCTCAGATTCCACAGTTGCTAGCGTTACCAGAGATAGTTGAAAAAGGTTTTGAATCTCTACCTATCATTTCCAAGATGCACAATTATCTTTGATGATATGTTAAAGGCTTGCTTAAGAAATTGTTTATAAAAGGGTGTTAGGCAGAACGAATTCAGACCATAAAATGAGTGATACCTAAGGAATTCAAGCTCTTGGGAACGAAATCATGAGCCAACCCTACTATGACAGCGACCTCAGGGATGAGGAATAGCAACGCATCACCCCCCCTTATTACCACCCCAAAAACCCGTCGGCAGACTCCGAGAAGTCAGCTTGCATTAGGTGTTAAACGCTATCTTCTACCGGGCAGACAATGGCACCAAATGGCGCAACTTGCCAAGTGATTTTCCTGCGTGGCAAACAGTCTATGGCTACTATCGCTTATGGGTGAGATTGGGGTCTTTGGGAGCAAATCATCAGACCCTTATGCAGCAAGTGCGCCTTCACGAAGGACCCGATGCCCAACCAAGTCTAGCCATCATTGACAGCCAGTCGGTCAAACTAGGACAAAAAGGGGGAAGAACACGGTGTCGATGGCACTAAACAGGTGAAGGGGCGCAAGCGCCATCTTGTCGTCGATGTGCTGGGACTGGTCTTAGAATGCTATGTCACTGCCGCCAACACAGCTGATGTCAAAGCGGCCCCTGCGGTGCTCCTGTGGGTGTTGGATCTCCGGCGATTCTTCGTTAATCGCCGCAGCATCAATCGAATCATAACCACATAAATCATGCCTTCGTGATTCTCGGGTAAGCGTTCGTAATCGCGAGTGAGGATATGAGCATTCTCTAACCAGGTTCAAGGGCGCTCCACAATCCATCGCTTGGGTTCGACTTGAAAGCCTTTGCTCTCCTCAGGACGTTGGCTAATTTCGAGATCTACTGGCCGCTCCCCGAAGGCTCGCTGAATCAGGGTTGCTAATTCACCTCGATACCCTTTGTCTGTCAGAACTTTGGCAATTCTTTCATAGAGGTGGAAATCAAGCACTGCTTAACGACCTTTTACAAACACTTTCTAAGGCCTTCTCATTCGTCAGTATTACTTACTTACCAATACAAAAACGGCTAAAGATGCGATCGAGAACGGATTCGGTGACTTCTTCGCCTGTGATTTCTCCTAAGGCTTGGATGGCTCCCCGTAGGTCAATGGTCCAGAAGTCAAGGGGGAGGCGATCGCTCATCGTGGCTTGGACCTGCTGGAGGGCAGTTTTAGCGCGAGTGAGAGCGGCGGCTTGGCGCTGATTAATGGCTAAATCTAGATTGGCAGCTTGCAGGTTTTCGGTTTGGACAGTGGCGAGGATGGCTTGCTCCAAATCAGAAATTCCTTGGTTTTGGGCGGCGGCTGTCCTCACAACGCGCCGAATCGGTTCAGGATAAGTGATGGATTCTAGATGGGAAGTGGCGACTAGATCGATTTTGTTGATGACTAAAATTAGCGGTCGGTGCTGCACTTGGTCGTAGATGGTTTGGTCGGCCTCTGTCCAACCTGCTTGAGCATCGATGGTAAATAGCACCAAATCAGCGGCTTGGGCTGCTGATCGCGATCGCTCTACACCAATTTTTTCTACTTGATCCTCGGTATCGCGGATTCCTGCGGTATCCAACACTTGTACGGGGATACCACCGACTACTAGCTGAGACTCGACCACATCACGGGTGGTGCCAGGGAGATCGGTAACGATGGCGCGATCGCTGCGACTCCAAGCATTGAGCAAGCTGGATTTACCGACATTGGGACGACCGACGATCGCCACTTTGAGGCCAGACCGCAGCAGTTCTCCTTGTTCGGCAGTGGCCAGAATCCGAGTCACTTCAGCCACCACTTGATGCAGTTGGGCTTGAATTTCGGGCTCATTCAAGGGTGGGAGGTCTTCTTCGAAGTCAATCCGGGCCTCAATTTCGGCCAAGATATCTAAACAAGTGGTTCGGAGTTGACGAATAGGATGGGCGAGTTTGCCTTGCAAGCCTGCTAGAGCGGTTTGAGCGGCTTGAGGCGATCGCGCTCCGACTAAATCGGCAATACTTTCGGCTTGAGTCAAGTCGAGTCGGCCATTCAAGAATGCTCGCAGGGTAAACTCTCCCGGTTGCGCCAGTTGCGCTCCTTGTGTTAGGCAAAGCTGTAATACCTGCTGTACGGCCATGATGCCACCGTGACAGTGAAACTCCACGACATCTTCACGGGTGTACGAACGGGGAGTCAGCATTAGTAGTAGTAAAGCTTCGTCTACTACTTGTTGCTTTTCGGGGTGGCGCACATAGCCATAGAGAATTTGGTGACTCTGCCAAGTTTGCTGCCCAGGAGCATGAAAGAGGGTTTTGGCGATCGCGACTGCTTCAGCTCCAGACATACGCACAATACCGACGCTACCTTGTTGCGGCACAATGGCGGTGGCGATCGCCGCGATCGTTTTCCCCTGTGTGACTCCCCTTGTCATGGTTGCTCCGTAACCTTAAAGGCTTTGCCTACTTGCCTACTCTACTGGCTAGCCTACCTACAAATCCATTTTGGCAAAATGGTCTTGCAGTAGCTTGTGCATAAACCGATAGCGGCCGCCAATGCGCTGTAACAAGAGCCGCTCGGTGCAGTAGTTGAGAAGCAGATCATAGCGAAACGGGGCGTAACGATTCCAGGCCAGGACGATACGGAGAGCCAAATGTTGGATTAGTGCTTGCCCACCCCCTTTGTGGGAACTAAACAAAACTAGACAAAAGATAGAGCCTGAGACAATGCCGGGGATGTTTTTCACATCAACCACGCCTATCAAGAATTTTTCTAAGAAAATCTTAAAAGGTAAGATTGTTGCAACGGCAATCGCACTTACAATCACCATATTTTTGAATGAGTTTTTGATACCTTGATTCGGCTCAGTCCGAATTTGAATATCTGCCTTGAAGCCATCAATCAGCCCACCGATGAAGGAGCTAACCAGTATAGGAATTAGCGTACCAACAAACAGAGTAATTAGCATACCTATTGGTACGAGAATTAGAACACTAATCAGCACACCAACTAGTATAGAAATTAGTACGGGAGTTAGAATGGCAATTAGCCGAATGATCAAGTGTCTCTGGATCGAGCGTAAAACTTCTCGCCATGCTTCAAGAGACATCGAAATTGAGATTGCTTCTATAGGTTCAATAGTATGTAACCTACCAACGAAACCAGCAATCAAGCTACCATGCAATCCAAGAATCAGGCCGCTAGTTATGTTAATAACCAATCCGGAAATCAGCCCAACACTTAGTCCAAAAATTATCCCAAGAACTAGTTGGTATGACCATTTTTGCTGTTGGGTGAGCAGTACAGTAGGTTGTATCTTTTCAATTAATAGCTCGGTGCTAGAGTCATAGTTCAGCATTTTGGCAGCAAAGACCAAAGAGCGCCGCACTTCCTGACGACTTGGTAGCACGTTGATACCGTAGGTTTTGCTGCGAATGCCTCTTTGCCGTTCAACCGGATCGAGAATTAACTCTCGCTCGATTGCTGCCTCCCAGTAAGTATCAAATAAATATTCAATTTTTTGCTCAGATGTTGTACGAGCTTGCCAATCGCTAATCGAAAACTTTAGCTGAGTAGCAACTAAACCAAACATTGATAAAAACAGAGGTTTAGTCAGCAACTCTTGTAATGCAACATCTTGATGCACGGTTTGCCATACATCTTGCAGCTCAAATTGTGCAAAGTAGTGTTCAATTTGCTGAGGATTTAATGCTTGTAAATAAATCGCCCCATACAAGCTCAACGGTTGCTGCACGACTTGCTCAAATTCTTCTCGCCGACAGCAGACCAACACCCCGCAAGGTTGCTGGGCTAGCTCTCCTGTTAGCCAGGTATTTAGTGCTAAGGCACATGCTTTTTGATGCTGCGGTGCAACTTCATCTAATCCATCCAGCAATGGCAGCATTTGATGTTTTCTAAGCCATTGTAATGCTAGAGCTTGGTTCAGACCGTGCTTGGTTCTTAGCTCACTCAACAACCATTCAAAAATGGATTGCTTTGGATTTTTCCAAGCAGACAGATTGAGTAATACAGGAATTGGTTCCGCTTTATCTGTCCTTGCTCGGTACAGCAAATCCTGTGCCAACTCCAGCATCATTGTCGTCTTGCCAGCTCCTGGCTCTCCCAAAATTAGCAGTTGCCGAGCAAGTTCGGGGCGATCGAACACCTCAATAATCCGAGTTCCAGTTTCTACAACTTCCCCCGACTGTTGTGTTTGCACTACTGTTGCTGACCAAGGCCGCTGCACGCGATAGTCTTGCCGCTCCATGCCTAGCGTTAACCACACTGCATTGTGCAACGACTGGGCTAACCGTTCCTCGACTTCTGTCGTGACGGCTTGCAGCAGTTTTGCCTGGGTGGGTTCTCGCTTAGCAGGTGGTAAGTTGAGTTTGGGATGCGCCCCTACAACCAGATCGCGATCGCGGGCTATGACTTTTTTGCTAGTTCCTGAGCATACCTAATCAACTTGCGGAAATGAGTTCGCAACAATTTTCCGGGCTCTACCTCCGCTTCATAGGACACATTCACAAACGGCGGCAAGAGTGACAACGCCCCCTTTAATTTGGCTGTAGCAGAGGGTTCTGGCTTGGTAACTTCAGCATAAATTTTCTGGAGCCATTCCAGCACCTCATCAGGATATTGCTGGCTCGTTTGCAACTGCCCGACCTGCTCGATAATCTCAGCAACTACAACTTCTGGCGCTGGTTCGGCGATCGCTACACTTCCAGACTGCTCCGCCAAAATCTCCCAATACTCTCTTTCAAACGGCTGCATCTCTGCCTTCAAATCAGCAATCTGAAGTTTGATCCGGGCTCTCTCTTCTGGGGCGATCGACGTTAACGTATCTTCTTTCCCCTCTAACTGGATACGTAAACGATTCAGATTTTTTTCAACTTGGCGCAGGCGATCGCTCGACATCCGTAAGCTCCAGAACCAAAAGTTACTACCTCGGTTTTACCCGATCAGCAGCACAATGCCGACAGGTTTTTGTTGAAGTAGGTGTTTCAGAGTTCTTCTAAGATAGGAACACCAAGAGGAATTATTAATGTTGGATTCTTTGAGTATTGGTACAAGCATAGAGTTAGGGTTGCTCACATTGATGGTGCTACTACTGGGGTTTGGCGGTCGCCGGATTCCTGCTTGGGTCAACTTACTGCTCGATCGCTTTGCCTCGCCAGGGGTGAAAGAGTTTTACCAAAAAGTCGTGGAGCCACACCAAGAACTGGGATGGATAGTGGCAATTTTGGGATTGGTAGAACTTCTAGCACTATTGATTCCTGAAAAGCGGGAGCAGGCGTTTGTTGAGGTGCCTGTCAGCCTGGGTTTAACGATTACAGCCAGTTGGTTTGTCTCCCGTCTATTCAAGCAATTCTTTGAGTTTTATATTTTAGAAGCTGTTATTAAAAGTGGACGGAAGTCGAATAGTGAATTTCTAATTTTGATGCAATTGCTGGTGAATATCGGCATTGTCATCATCGCGATCGTGCTCTTTGCCCAAACGCACCGCATTAACATCGTTGGTTTAATTGCCAGCTTGGGCATTGGCGGTTTATCGGTGGCCTTTGCTGCCCAGAAAACACTAGAACAACTCTTAGGAGGAATTGTTTTATATCTCGATCGCCCCTTTGTCGTAGATGATTATATTGGCTTACCAGATGGCGTATTTGGACGAGTAGAATCGATTGGCTTGCGCTCAACTAAAATCCGCACATCTGGTAAAGGAACGCTAGTGATTGTGCCAAATAGTTCTTTAACACAGTTAACGATTGAGAATTACACAGGCGGTAAGAAAGTGATGGCTTTGGTTTACTTGAATTTCTATCAAGTCATTGCGATCGCTGACCGAGCTTTAGTTCAGAAAATCATTATTGATAGTACAGATGATATTTTTGGCATTGATACCCAAAACACAATTGTCACATTTAAGGATTTCACCGATGCTTTAGGACAAGCGCGATCGCAAGCTCAAGTTACCTTCTTTATTTTAGGCTCAGAAGAAGTTTCGATGACGCTGCGGCGGCAACTTCTTGACATTGCCAATCAAACCATTACAGAAAAACTTAAAACCTACGGCATTACATTTGATATCGAAGAGCCAACCATTTATGTGGATGCTCCCATCACCATCTAAATCTAGATGAACATTGCTAATTCAGTTTCTAGCTTCCTGCAAGTTGATGTTGCCAGAGCAATATTGCAAAGAGCAACCGTTTTCTTATTATTTTTGCTGCTCTCTTTACTGGTTGGCCGCTACACTCCTGAAATTGTCAAGTCAGTAATTCGACGGTTTTCGCCAGAGCAAGTTGCGGAAATTTACGATCATTTAATTGAACCAATTAAACCAATTTTCAAGGTTGCTGGCACGTTCGTTTTAATTTCCTGGTCCCTAGCTTGGATTCGAGTCTATCCTGCGTTTTATGGCTTTATTAAGCCGTTTGTTGATTTAGCAGTCGTTATAAGTTTAGCTTGGCTTGCTTCTAGGTTATTTCGGCAATTTGTTCGCACTTATGGCATTGATTTAGTGCGGAAAGTGGGGAGAGAAGTCGATGAGCTGTTGCTGGTGGTAGAAACGTTAGCCAATGTCTTGATTGGATTTATTGCTGTCTTTGCTTTTGCTCAGAGTCAGCAGTTTAACTTAATTGGCTTGATGGCGAGCTTAGGTTTAGGGGGGTTGGCGATCGCCTTTGCTGCCCAAAAAACCCTGGAGCAATTGCTAAGTACTGTGGTGTTGTATCTCGATCGCCCCTTTGAGCCAGGTGATTATATTCGCTTGCCAAGCGGGTTGTTTGGTCGTGTCGAATCGATTGGCTTGCGATCGACTAAAATTCGCACTGCGGCTAAAAGTACGCTGTTTATTGTGCCAAATTCAACACTGGCCAACCTAGAGATTGAAAATATTACCAGGGGCAAGAAAATCATGGTCTTGCTCTATCTAGATTTTTTGAATAATCTGCAAGATCGAGAGCAAGCTTTAGTACAACAGGTAATTATCGAAAGTACAGATTCAGTGTTTGGGATTGACCCAGGCAGTACCAATATTACTTTTACTCAGCAAGCTCCACCTCAAGCGACGCAAGCCAGAGTCACATTTTTTATCTTGGGTTCTAGCGAAAATTCCCTGCAACTCAGGAAGCGGTTGTTAGAGGTTGCCAACACCAAAATCTCTCAGCAATTGAGGAACTTTGGGATTGAGTTTGTGTTGCAAGAACCCACAATTTATATTGAATCTCCCATCACCATATAGGGCAGCTTAGAAGCGATCGCCCTTAATTTCCAGTACGAATTTTGGTTAGCAAATCATAGAAGGGTTGCCAATTGTTTTCTTCGGTGATCGGTGCCCAAATCGCTTCAATTTCAGGGCGGATCAACGGCGTGGTGGGGTTATGTTGGTTGAGCCTTTGGGCGATGTTCTCCATTTCCTCAATAGACTGGCTAATTAGGAGGGTGTGATAATATTGCCGCCAACGGTCTAAACAGGTTTTTTGCTCATCGGTGGTGGCGAAGTCAGCGTTGTTGAGAATGCCGCCATCTTCTCGCCAACTGGCGTTGAACTGTTGTTTTAACTCACGAAAGAAAGCGTGGTATCCCACTTCACACACTTCCAGCAATTGCAGCGTCCGTTTAATGAGTTCATCGGTCTCGGCTTCTGGTAGCTCAGCGAAGCCGAGTTTATTGAGCATGCGTTGGCGATAGACAGCATAGTAATAGTCACCAAACTTCGCTAAGCCCGCTTCCATATCCGCGATCGCCATCACCGCAGATAAAGGTGTTTGTAGCATCTCTAGATTGAGCTGACAGATTCCCGGTTGGTTGCCGTAGCAATAGCGCCCAGAATAGTCGAAATATGCTGCCGTAAACCGCAGATCGTAGCGATCCATAAAGGCATAGGGGCCGTAGTCGAAGCTTTCTCCGGTGATCGACATATTGTCCGTGTTCAGCACCGCATGACAGAACCCTACGGACATCCACTGCGCTGCTAGTTCCGCCACTCGTTGCACTAACTCGGCATAGAACAAGGCATAGCGATCGCTCTCTCCTTGCAGGTGAGGATAGTAGTACTCGATCACATGGTCTAGCAGCTTTTGAATCAGATCTTTGCGTTTCAAATAGTGCAGACGCTCAAAGGTACCGAAGCGGATATGCGATCGGTTGAAACGCACCATTACCGAGGAGCGAGTGGGGGAGGGTTCATCACCACGCCACAAATTTTCTCCGGTTTCAATCATGCTCAAGCACCGGGAAGTCCGCACGCCTAAATAGTTGAGTGCTTCTGCTGCTAAGACTTCCCGCACGCCACCTTTTAGCGTCAATCTGCCGTCGCCACCGCGAGAATAGGGTGTGGTGCCAGAGCCTTTGGTGCCAAAGTCGTAGAGTTCACCATCAGTACCGCGCACTTGACCGTAAAGGAAACCGCGACCATCCCCCAAAAAGGCGTTATATTCACCAAACTGATAGCCGTGGTAACGCATTGCCAGCAGCGGTTGGCGACCCTCAAATCTCCCAAACGCCTCAATGAAGTCTTCGTCTGTCACCGCTTGCGGGTCGAGGCCGATTTTGGGCAGGAGGTCATCGTTGCGCCACCGCAAAATTTGGGCAGGAAACGCAGCGGCAGCGACCACATCAGAGTAGTCTTCCCCCAACGATTCAAACGCAGGTTCGTAGTTGAGGGCAAGGAAGGGATTGGTACGAGCAGCGGGGGTCATGCAAGATCACAGGTAGTCGTCCGAACTCCTTCATCCTGCCACTGATTCACCTGACTTGTGTGCTGGGTTAGTAGCGCGATCGCCTTGGCTTAATCTTCAATTTGGTTCAGGCGACGAATATTGAGCACATCGCTGAGCTTCTTAACTTGACTGAAGGTACGCTCTAGCTGAGCATGGTCGCGAATATCGATGCCGAGGTTGATCGTGGCGGTTTGATCGGGAAAGGTCTTCACCTGAGCATTGCGGACGTTGATGTTGTTGTCGGTCAGGCGAGACAGAATATCCTTCAGCACCCCGACGCGATCGATCACATCAATTTGAATATCCACTGGATAGTTTTGAGGTCTGGCCCGCTCCTCATCAATGGGGTTCCAACTCACAGGAACGAGGCGATCGCCAGGGATTTGGTCGCTGTTTTGGCAGCCTTGGCGATGGATCGAAATGCCATGACTCCCGCGCGTCACTACCCCAATAATGCGCTCTCCTGGAACGGGGTTACAACAGCCCGCCAAGTGATACAGCAACCCTTCCACTCCGGCGATCGGAGACTTGCTGGTGGGGGCAACAGGGACAGGCCGAGTGCTGGTATGCAGTGGCAACACTTCTGGCACAGGTACTACAGGTTGTTGAGCCTTGACCGTTTCTCGTAAACGGTTGACCACCAAGCTCAGCGTGACTTCTCCATAGCCCAAAGCTGCCAGCAAATCTTCTACACTGTGATAGTTGCAGCGCTCCGCCGTCGCTTGCATGGGTTGAGACTTGAGTAGGGCATCAAAGCCACTCTTGCCCAATTCTTTTTCTAATAGTTCTCGACCGCGCAATAGATTCTCATCTCGGTGCGATCGCTTGTACCACTGACGAATGCGGTTTCTAGCGCCACTAGTCACTACAAAGTTGAGCCAGTCGAGGCTAGGATGCGAGTTCTTCTGGGTGAGAATCTCGACAATGTCGCCGTTTTGCAATGGCGTATCCAGCGTGACGATGCGACCATTCACCTTGGCACCTGCACAATGATTGCCTACTTCGGTATGGATGCGGTAAGCAAAATCCACCGAAGTTGCGCCAGGACAGAGGGGCACCACATCACCCTTGGGCGTGAAAGCGTAGACATCGCCATCAAACAAATTATCTTTGACGCTTTCCAAGTACTCTTGAGCGTCTTTGAGGTCACTTTGCCACTCCAGCAACTGCCGCAGCCAAGTGAATTTCTCATCCGAGGCAGTCAGCAGCGTACTACTGCCCCCTGTTTCCTTATATTTCCAGTGGGCGGCGATCCCGTATTCCGCCACATGATGCATTTCGACGGTCCGAATCTGGACTTCCAACGGACGTCCATTCAGGCCGATGACGCTGGTATGCAGAGATTGATAGCGGTTGGACTTGGGCAAGCCGATGTAGTCTTTGAAGCGACCGGGGATCGGGCGAAACGAGTCGTGAACCACGGCTAAAGCGCGATAGCACTCATCGTTGTTTTGCATAATCACCCGCACCGCAGCCACATCGTAAATCTCGTGGAATTCTTTTTGCTGCCGCTGCATCTTTTGATAAATGCCGTAAAGATGCTTAGGACGACCACTAATCTCCGAATGCTGCACCCCAATTTGTTGGAGGCGATCGCGCAGAATTTCTGCTACCTTGTTGAGCCGCTCTTCGCGATCGGTGCGTTTTTCAGACACCAATTGCTGCATCTCGCGGTAAGCTTCTGGCTCTAGGTACTTAAACGATAAATCTTCCAATTCCCACTTAAACCGACCGATCCCCAGGCGGTTGGCAAGCGGTGCAAAGATTTCTCTGGTTTCCTGGGCAATGCTACGGCGCTTGGCATCAGGCAGGTGCTCTAGGGTTCGCATATTGTGCAAGCGATCGGCCAGCTTCACCACAATCACCCGAATATCTTGAGCCATCGCCAAGAACATGCGGCGGAAATTTTCAGCTTGACGTTCCCGCTTGCTAGAGAAATTAAATTTTGACAGTTTGGTGACTCCCTCTACCAACCGCCTCACCTCTGGGCCAAAACGTTCCTCAATTTCCTCGGCTGTCACTTCGGTATCTTCTACCACATCGTGCAAGAAGCCCGCTGCAATCATGGCGCTGCTGCCTCCCAAGTCTCGCAGTAACCCCGAAACGGCAACAGGATGAGCGATGTAAGGTTCCCCAGAGGCGCGGTATTGCCCTTCATGCAGCTGATAGGCAAACTCGAATGCCCGACAAATGAGGTCTGTTTCCTCAAAATGACCAGTTGCATTGGCCTCAGAACCTTTTTGCTGTGTGAGCAAGCATTCCTGAAGCCAGTCAGGAACGACAAAGGGGGTAGTGGGAACTGTTGCCGTTACGTTCATGCTGTGGAAGTGAGGGAAGAATAAGGGGCGGTAGAGTATGGCTGATTCTACTGCATCTAAATGTGTTTAGATATACAAGCATGCCCAGCCAATAGGCAATTAGCTATTGTGATAGAGGTTGTATAAAGATGCGATAGCTGTTGCAATAGAGGGGACTTGCGGTGCAAATCCACGGAAAATAATCGAAAAACCGTGATCCCCGCCTCGCTGAAGCCAAATCACGATGATATTTGAGTTAGAAAATACTAACGAATATAAGGTTGATTTAATTAAAGTTGGTAGCTTGCCTTTAAACCTTAAGGTCGCAGCCTCAAAGCTGCATCAAACCTTAGGTTTAATAGTAGGAACAAACTCTTATTCTAATCTTAACTAAAGACGCGCCGAATGTTGCCAGAGGCTCATCGCCAAATCTATCAAGAATTTCTGCGATCGCTCGAGCAGCTTCAAGTAAAAGCGACTCAAGCGAAGCCTGATCCCGCTGCCTTAATCGTGGCATTTCAAGAGATCCAGCAGTTTTTTCAGCGCCAAGTTCTAACGCTCAGTTGGGAAAATCATCCTGATACGACGGTGGAACAGCGCGTACAGTCTTATCAAATTGAAATGAATAAACAACTCAAGTTGATGGGAACGGACGTCATGTTCTTGCAAGCAGCTCGCCAATCGAGTACGGCTCAGCAGCGCCAGGTGCAGATTAGCGATCGCCTGAATTTGCTGATTGGTTACTGTAATGTGCTGTTGCAGGTGGATGAGGAGTGACGTTTACCCTGATTCCCCAACCTGATACCCTAATCGTTAAATCGGCAAGTTCTACTGGAGGGGAAGCTAGCCTGTGCAATGTCCCAAAGATCGACGAGTAGAGCTGGTAGATAGTACGCTGGCTCCTGCGTTGGCAGCGAAGTGCTGCCCTGATTGTCAAGGTACTTGGATTCCAGCGACGGAGTATGAATCTTGGCAAGCTCATCAACCTCAGCCAACGGTTGATGCACTGCCGAAGGTGCTGGATGTGGAATTTGTCCAGTCTCCGTTTGATACGAAGGCTGCGTTGTGCCCGGAGTGTGGTCGCTACCTGTCGCGGGCGAAGGTGGGGGTAAGAATTCCTTTTTATGTGGAGCGCTGTTTAGATTGTGGCGGCATCTGGTGCGACCACGGGGAATGGGATGTTTTAGAGAAGATGGGGCTGCATACGGTAATTCAGCAGCTTTTCTCTAGTGAGTGGCAAACTCGCATTCGAGAGAAGGAGTATGCGATCGCGGAGCAACAGGCGACAATTGATAAGTTGGGGCCAGAGTTGGCGGCGCGGGTGTTTGAGTTGGCGGAATATTTGCAGGCACATCCAAATGGGGATTTTGGGGTGGCCTATTTGATGCGGCGGTTTGATAAGCCGGAGCCGTTAAAGAAGATTTCTATGAGTCAGGGGCCTTAGTTTTTCCAGAACCAAGTCTTTCTAAAACCAAGCCTTTGGTGGCGCTTGCCCCCAAACCCCCGCTGAGGGACGGTTGCGTCCCCCAGACCCCCTCCAAACGAAGCTGGGTGTAAGCGTTTCGATACCTTTACTTCTTCTGCTCCCTGGCTCCTAACTACCTTTCATCCTTCATCCCTCCTCCTTCATCCTTCCTCTTATGCCCTCTGAAGCTTTGTTCTCTGTAGAAAACCTCCGAGTTGCCTATCCTGCCTCAAGCCGGGGGCAGAAGGCTGATGGGGGAATCGATTGGGCGGTGGATGATGTGTCGTTTACGCTGCAACCGGGCGATCGCTTGGGGTTGGTGGGGGAGTCGGGTTGTGGCAAGTCTACGTTGGGGCGGGCGGCGATGCGGTTGTTGCCTCCTAATAGTCAGGTGGAGGGGCGGGTGACGTTTCGGGGGCAGTCAGTGTTTGATTTGTCTCCAGGAGAGTTGCGGCGGTTTCGGGGTGAGGCGGTGGCGCTGATCTTCCAAGATCCGATGACTCGACTTGATCCGTTGATGACGATTGGAGAGCATTGTCTGGAGACGCTGCAAGCTCATCAGCCGCAGTTGTCGCGGCGAGAGGCAAAGGAGCGGGCGATCGCGACGTTGGAAGCGGTGAAGATTCCGGCGAGTCGGTGGGCGCAGTACCCACATGAGTTTAGTGGGGGAATGCGGCAGCGAGTGGCGATCGCGTTGGCGCTATTGCTTGACCCGAAGCTGATTGTGGCGGATGAGCCGACGACGAGTTTGGATGTGACGGTTTCGGCACAGATTTTGCAGGAACTGACGCGACTATGTGCAGAGCGGGAGATGGCACTACTGCTGATTTCGCACGATTTGGCGATGGTAGGCGAGTACTGCGATCGCATTGCGGTGATGTATGACGGCAAGATGGTAGAAACAGGGCCGACTGCTACGGTGCTGGAAAAACCTCAGCATCCTTATACCAAAGCTTTATTAGAGTCGGCGCTGCATATTCAGGCGGTTCCGGCGGATGCACCGATTCCGTTGCCAGATTCCTCGGTTATCGAGTCTGCGAGTGACGAAACCTTTGGCTCAGGAGCGATCCCCGACCCTTGGGCCTCACCAGATGCGTTGCTGCGGGTAGAAGATTTGAAGCAGTACTACACGCTGGAGCAAAATTTCATCGCGCGTCTGTTTAACAAAGAAGAGCAGACGATTAAGGCGGTGGATGGGATCAACCTGGATCTGTACTCAGGTGAAACGCTGGGCTTGGTGGGTGAGTCGGGTTGTGGCAAGAGTACGTTGTCACGCACGATTTTGCAGTTGATTCGGCCTACGGGCGGCAAGGTGGAGTTTCTGGGGCAAGACCTCACTCGCCTCTCTAAGGAAGCGATGCGGCAACAACGGCGACAAATGCAAATGGTGTTTCAAGACCCACGGGCTTGCCTCAACCCGCTGATGACGGTAGGTCAGAGTATTGGCGATCCGCTGGTGATTCACCAGTTGGCAAACTCGGTTGAGGTGAAGCAGCAGGTTTTGTACATGCTGAAGCGGGTGGGACTCACGCCTGCTGAGGAATTTTACCAGCGCTACCCAGCAGATCTCTCTGGAGGCCAGCAACAACGAGTGGCGATCGCCCGTGCCCTAATTACTCGCCCGAAGCTGCTAATCTGCGATGAGCCTGTGAGTATGCTGGATGCAACGGTGCAAACGCAAGTATTGGAGCTGATGCGGGAGCTAAAGCAGGAGTTTGAACTCACCTATCTCTTCATCACTCATGATCTCTGGGTGGCGCGTTTCTTCTGCGATCGCATTGCGGTGATGAATGGCGGCAAGATTGTAGAAATCGGCTCAACCAAGGAGATTTTTACCAATCCGAAGCACCCCTACACTCAAACGCTACTGGGGGCGGCTCCGCTACTAGCTCGACACTAATCGCTTGGCACCCAGTAACGCAACTTGTGAGGAAGCATTGCAATTTAGGCTAGTGACCTCAATCGTGATCTAGCTTGAAGGTAAGCTCTGCGATCGCAACATAGGCAGAGTTGGAATAGATCGTAACCGGGCGTTGCGATCGGGAGCAAAACCTATGACAGAACCGGAAGTGTTGGACTGTCCCAAGTGTGGCAAGAAGGGCTTGGTGCGGTGCTTGCACAGCGAGGATGATTTGTTTCAGTGCGTCTATTGTGACTACAGCCACGACTTGACGAAAGCTAAAGACGCTGATGGAGGGACAGGCACAGTATTCCTAGCGATCGCATCTGCTCTTCTAATCGCTTTACTCTTGCTGGGTTAAGGATAGAAGCTAGGTTTAAGGCTTGAGGGCGATCGCGCGAATCCGGCGGTAATCGGTTACCCAAGTGCCGTTTTGGTAGAGTTGGGGACGGATGCGTTCGGCAATTTGGGCGAGAAAGGTTGTTTGTTGCTCAGTGGGAACGGCTTGCAGAAAAGACTGGGCAAACATCTTGATCCAATTTTGGATGCCGTCTGCGTCGGTGAGGGGCGTAGGGCGATCGAACAACGCCGCAAAACAGACTTCAAAGCCTTGCTTTTCCAATAGGGCTGTATATTCGCCAATGCTAGGGAAGTACCAAGGGTTGAGGGCTTCGGGGTTGGGATGGCCGCTCTCTTTCAAGCCTTGCTCTAAGGCAGAAGCGATCGCTTGCACATTGCCTTTCCCTCCAAACTCCACCACCAAGCGACCTCCTGGTTTCAGTGCTTGCCACATACTAGCGATCGCAGCTTCAGGTGGCTTGACCCAGTGCAGCACTGCATTAGAGAAGATGGCATCAAACTCTTCTATAAAAGGTAGGTTGCTGGCATCAGCGACTTCAAAGCGTAAGTTGGGATAATTTTGCTGGGCTTGGGCAATCATGCTGGCAGCACGATCAATGCCAAGAACTTCAGCACCACGATCGCTAATCTTTTGAGTGAGTGACCCAGTGCCACAGCCTAAATCGAGAATCTGTTCCTCTAGTTGCGGATTGAGTAAATCCAGTAATGCCGCACCATACTCAGCGACAAAACTATGTTTGCGATCGTATAGGTCAGCGTTCCACTGATGAGTTGTCATCATCTTCATTCCCCAAAACTGCTGCTGGTTCAGTTTATTCGTGGGGGCATCAATTCAAAGGAGAGCCGAGATAATTCTTGTTTAAATCTCCTGTGTACTGACTTCAATCAAGGGCCTGCTTTGCTGCCCTCGACAGCGGCTAGTATGTTGCCCGTAGACATTGACGAGATAGGGCATGAGATAAGTCAAAGCTCCAGAAATCCAGCGATCGCGGGTCATGTTACCTCGGAGCGTCGCAGAACCGTGATTGATCACAAACAAGAGAGAGCCAACAAATAAAGCTGTTTTCAGGCCAGTGGGAATAAACTCTTTGTCGAACAAGCTAGCCAGATAGCCTTTGATTCCCTTCATCGCCAATGAGCCATCACATCTAATGCTCAAGCTAAACTATTTCGCCTATTGAAGCTGTGAACAAATAGCAAACATTTTGAGCAAAATGTGTTATGAGCAGCGATATAACTGCTTTAGTTAGTAACTAGTTGAGCTAAGGGAGCGATCGCCTCTTGAAGCTAGAAATTATCACTTTCTTTACTTTGAGAAACAATGATCCCAATCACAAGCAGACAAACCAAACCTTTAGATATAGAACTGGTGGCAGAGGTTACAGAAATGCTGAGCAACTATCTTTTGGATAGGTGTTTAGTTAAAATACTTCATGCTTCTCTCATCTAGACCGCTCAAAGATATATTCTTCTGTCCTGAAGAGTCAAACTTTTATTCAAACTGTATAGAAAATCTAGTTCTCAAGCATTGCGTTGGTTCAGAATCTATTATTGAATTTGGCTCAGGTGACGGTAGTCCCGTAATCCAAGCTTTACTCAGAACTGAATTTGAAGGCACTGTTCACGGCTTTGAAATCAACCCTTTAGCTTCTGACGTTGCCAACGAAAAGATTAGCGAACAAGGATTAAGCGATCGCTACCAAGTGCACTGCAAATCCTTCTTCGATTCCCTTAAGTTTCAGGCGGATTACTTAATCTCAAATCCCCCTTACTTACCCGCTGTAGACAACAAACTTTATCAGCCTTTACTACATGGCGGCGTTGATGGAATCACTATCACCAAGAAGCTACTCTCTTGTAATCATAAAAATGTCTTAGTCATGGCCGCTAGCTATTCCGATCCTCAAGGATTGGTAGACTACGCCAGTGAGCAAAACTATTTTGTTTCCGACTTCATCATTTCACCCTTATCCTTCGGCTACTACAGCTCTGACCCTAAAGTGCAAAGTAGAATCGCTGAAATGCGTCGAGAGAAGCGCGCCTTCTACTCCGATAACCTATATCTCTTAGCCGGAGTGCTATTCACCAAGCAAGAAACCACCGATCAAGAAGATGTCTCCCCGGAACTCATGCGGTTGATGACAGCGCTGTAAAACTTACACTGTGGTACCTCTCCCCAAAACCCCTCTCTTTTTAGGAGAGGGGTTTTTAATATGTTTTTGCAATATATTTTCTAACTCCCCTTCCCTAGGAGGGAAGGGGCCGAGGGTTAGGTCTTATATCTCAATCTAACGTCGCTGCCGTATCTGCTTCTCGTACCGATCGCACCATTGCATCTCCCGCGCGATCGCCAATCAGCTTCTCTTGATCGTATCCCAATACAATCTGCCAAGCCTCATTGGGATAGCGATCGGCCAGAGGCAACGCTACATCATCAATCATCCAGCGACCATGACGCTCGTCCTCACGGATATGTAGCTCCCAGTAACCAGAGGCCGTATCCGACAGGGTCAAGCGTTGTGCCGCCGTCATGTAATTACGATAAATCCAAGGGCCAGCAATTTCAAAATAAGCCAAGCCACCGTTGTAGCGTAGATAGTGCTGCTTACACTCGGTTAGCAAGAAGTTATGGTTAATGCTCGCCAACACTTCCCAAGGCACCAAGTCAAAATACGCCTCTGGCTCTGTGCTCAAGCCCAACTCAGCCATCATGTTGGCAAAGAAAGTTGAGTGCTTGCGGTTCAGTCGTCCGTTGCCGTATTCCTCCAGCAACACCCGAACTAATGTGCAATGCACCTCATTGCTGGCACCACCCAAAATTCGCACCAAACGACTCGCTTCCACCAAGCCGTCAAAAGACGCGATCGCTAACAAACGACGATACCCCGCCAAAGTCGCTTCTTCCCGGAGATAACGGCTACTCGCATTCAGAGGTGGATCGAGGTCAGCATCAGAGCGCTCGATCAGCGCTTGCTTCACCGCCGACAGATCCAACTGCCGCAACGCTGCCACATCCAACTGTTGGCCTTCCCAAACCTGCCAAACCGACTCAATCCGGTTGCGAATTTGTTGTAGATAGAACGATCGCTCATTGATGTAATGGCGCAGATCGTCATACCAGAAAAACTTGAGGCGATTAATCCGATACAGCACTCGCTGCACAAACCGATGAGCCGCTTCTGCTTCAGGCTGCTCATTTACATAAGCTGCATCTAAAGCGATCGCCAAAACTCGCTCAAAATCCTGAACCAATCCTGGCTCCGCTTGCACTCTCTGGTCCAGATCTTCTAGTTCCAGTAACCGAACAAATTGTTGCTCCGATTCCAAGTAGTTGGGAGCTACTTGAGCTTCGGATACAACGCTGACTCCAGCCTTCGGGTTCTGGAGCATCATCGTACTGCTCTGCATGAAATCTTCCTTTGTGTTGAAAACAGCTAATCGCGATCGCTCAAAAGCTCTCCGCTACGAAACCTCAGGACACGAGTGCCAAAGCAGTGCCAGAAGTTTACTGTCTTCAAAGTAACGAAACCACACAAACTCTCCGTCCATCCCCAGAAGGACAGCGACTTCTACCTTTTGACGTGTCGGAAAGAATGAAAGGTAATGAGCTAGAAGCCAAAGTATCGAAGCGCTCACACCTTAAACCCGTCTGGAAGGGGTCTGGGGGACGCAGCCGTCCCTCAGTGGGGGCTTGGGGGCGAGTGCCCTCAAAGGTTCGGATTTACCAGAAGCTAAGCGTGGCAAACCTAAACGTGACAAAACCCTAAACCACCACTCCCGCAAAGAAAACCATCATTACCAGCCAAATCCCCAAACCACAAGCCAAAACCACCATCACTTCCCAGGCCAACGAATGACCCGATGATCCTGGCACACCCTCATGCAACAATTTATTATGGCTAGCCATCTGACTACCCTCCTAAATCTAATTGCCTATCCGAAAACTCAGAGCCGTCTGAGACGCTCAACCCTGACGAATTGTCTTCGGATAGAGTCTTCAGCGTTTAGCCTACATAGATCATAGCAACACCATAAGACCTATGTTAGGAAGCCATTGCCGCAGGAGAAGTGTTCTCCCGATAATGACTATCTAACCAGCAGCGCGGCAAAGATTCACCTGAAGGAAAAATCAGCTCTGTTTTAGCAAAGGATTTTGGATCTTGCTCCTCTTGACCATCTTGAATACGACCCTGCACCTTATCGTGCATAGGATTAGCCAAGTCTTCAACGGAAATCACTTCAATCAAAGCGTCATCATTTTGTTGCTTAAGAAACATAGATAATCTCCTAAATTTAAGTTTCAACCTGAAGATAACTAAAGTGACGAAACCGTTAGATCTTGCAAGCTTGGCTCAGGCTAATGCAGAGATGCCTAGCTCAACGCCCCCCTTTAGCTATATCTTCGACTTTATAGGGCTTGGCAACCCATTAAAGTCTAAGTTTTAACCGTTCCACTACACAAATACTTTCACTACACGAATAAGTCGTGATTAAAGCGTCACTAGCCAACCAGTTTGCATTAAGAAAGCTGAACGATCGTCAACCTTAATTACAAGATCTCCCTAGCAAAATCAGCAGCTCAGTCTTGAGTGGTAGATTGATTGGAATTAGCAGGTTCTTGCCATCAACCTATCAGCTAGGAAATATGTACGATAAGAATTCCAAGAAAGACTGGGTGAGTGCGGGTGCCACTGCAACCGTAGGAGCAAGCCTTGCTGCAACCTTTTCTGTGCTTCAGGGACGTGATCCGTTCGTTGCCTTTGTCATCCTGGTTTTTGCAGTTGCAGTTGCCTTAGTCATCGATCACTATTTGTAAGATTAATAGTCACAGTCACTAAAGTTTGAACATGAAAAAACTTCGCACCTTCTGGGGGAGATGTGAAGTTTTTTGTATTGATTATTTAATTTTTGTAGCTGAAACCTAAATTTGTTTTTTGCTTTCAAAAAGAAGCAAGCGTTGATTAGTGGATTAGGTTAAGAACGTCACGGACAACACTGAATCCAGCTAAATCCCAAAGCAGATAAGCAGCAAAGCCGATCATTGCCAGACGTCCATTCCACAATTCTGCTTGAGGCTTCCAGCCCAAAAGAAATGCGTTGCGGTCAATGCCGTTATATGCGGGGGCTACAGGAGGTAGTTCAGTTGCTTTGTTGGTCTGCATGTTTACATTCCTTAATAATCAAGGGATGCCTCCATGCTATGTCCGGGTTCAACTTCTGAGGTCTGCCATTAGAGCTATCTATCGTCTCTACCTAAAAGTAGACCTTAAGAGCAATTCCCAATCTCACTCCTAGAACTGTGCGATCGCGTGCCACATTCCTCAGAGAGTCATCCAATCGGGTGAAAGTTAGGCAAACAACCAGTAGGTTTACGGAAAAGCGATCGCTGATCGAGATGTTTCAATCATCGGGTTGGGTCAGTCAATCTGACAACTACTGCCCCCTTGCTCCATTGACCAGAGGAAGACGTTGCCATGATTCATCACATTTCTATCCCCGTTGAAAATCCACTCCACGTCGCTCAAGTTCTAGATGAGCTGCTCAACGGTAAAGTTGCTCCTTTTCCCTCTAACCCCAACAGTTACATGGTGATCGCGGGTGATGCGTATGGCACCATGATCGAGCTTTACCCTGTAGGCACCGAGTTAATGCCAGGAGGCTCCACCAGCCCTGTGACTTTTAGCCAAAATGCCTTTACTTCTCCCTTCACTGCGGTACATGCGGCGATTTCTGTTCCTGCCAGCGAAGAGCAAATTGTTGAAGTCGGCGCAAGAGAAGGGTGGCACACGGTCTGTTGCGATCGCGGTCCCTTCCAGGTAATCGAGTTTTGGATTGAGAACAAACTGATGCTAGAACTTCTCCCCACACCTCTAGCTACCTGCTATCTCAATTTCATGGAACCCGAAAACCTAGCGCAGTTCTTTGCAGGTGCCCCAATTCCCAGACCTGTCGCTGCCACTGTTTAACTTGTTAAAGCCATTGCCTGATTCTCCCCGCTAGCCGCGATCGCCACCTTCCTTCAGAGCGATCGCGGTTTATTTCATGGAGGGAATGTGATGGCTGACTCAGACGACATCAATTTGTGATGCCAAGTTCATACATCATCCAAAGCGATTGGCTAGCATACAGTTGCAACTGACATCCTGAAACTGCTATGAGACGCTTCCGACAAGGGCTGCTGATTCTGACCTGTCTTTATGGGCTGTATCTCATCAAGACAGCCTTGGGAATTGACATTTCTCAGCGCTACACAGCTTGGGAGGTCTTCAAGTTACCAGTCAAATCCTTGATCCATCGCTCCTCTGGCTAATACCGATCTGGAACGTTCACGATCTCCAAACGAGAGGGAATAAAGCGATCCATCCACTTTTCTAGATAGGCTCGATTAGCTTGGCGTTGCTTCGGGTCTTCTGTATCGAGTGGGTGAGGCATCAAGCCCCGAATCGCTGCCGTGGTCACACAGAACATCGACTTTTGGAAGCTCTCACAAATTTTCACCCGCAGATCATCTTCCCCCCGGAGTCCCTGCCGATAGATGTCATGCAAGTAATCTGGCAAGAAATGCCGCATGTCTTGCATCAGTAGCGTCGGAGGGATGCCAGCCCCACCAATCGGTAGTGGGTCGGCATACAGCGCTCCATAGATAAACTGGTCCTGAAACACTGGAATTTGTT
Source organism: Trichocoleus sp. FACHB-591 (assembly GCF_014695845.1). Taxonomy (NCBI): domain Bacteria; kingdom Bacillati; phylum Cyanobacteriota; class Cyanophyceae; order Leptolyngbyales; family Trichocoleusaceae; genus Trichocoleus; species Trichocoleus sp. FACHB-591. The sequence goes on along the minus strand of NZ_JACJPA010000032.1, from coordinate 35,087 downwards.
GAGCTTGAGCGTTGTAAGATACCGTGCCGAGGAAAGGGGTGCCTCGGAAGAAAATGGTATCTACATAAGGAACCGCTGCATCCATCAAGAACGTCAGCCCTGCCGACTCAGGAATAATGTCATACACCTGACCTTTCACTTCGACGGCGTAAACCAAAGGTTGATTGGCAGCAGCAACCAAAGCATCTTGCACATGTTGCACCACCTCGGCGATCGATTGAACTTCCTTGCGATCGAAGCGATCCGAGAGGTCAATGAACATATCGCTCATTACCCGCCAGAACAGTCCCAACACCTTGTAATAGGCAAGTTGTCGAATCTGTTCTGGCAAGAAATCTGGAAACACTCGCTGCAAACCACTCACCAACCAATTATTTTTGGTCTTGGCTTGCATTACCCGCTGTGCCCGTTCGAGAAATTCCGGTGAGTCTAGGTAAGTGTCCAAATCTCCACCGCCATGCCATAACATGGTTTTCATCACGTACTCGGCATACTCGTAATTAATCCGATCGTGATTCCAAAATTGCAGCAGTTTCCCTAGAGAAACTTCCCCATTGAAATATTTGAAAAACGGGAAGAGTTCTAAAAACTGATGGTCAGCAATATAGATCAAGTTTTTAGAGTAGGCATCCAGCACAATGCCATAGCTCTTGAGGATACCTACGACTTCTAAGACATTGACCTGACTATTGGCAAGGAGTGCTTCTCCCGCTTCTAGCCGATGCACATACTCTGCCAAGGGATGATTAGAGGGTTGCTGGATAGTACTGACCATCGGTTTAGTTTGCCTCCAGAGCGATCGCCGCTGAACTAGTTAGTAGAGCTTCCTTTAGCAGCTTTTCAGTCGGATCAGCTACTTCAGGGATAGGTGTTGCTTTGACCACCACAGTTTCGGGGACAGGTGCCATCGCTGTAATCGTCGCTTCACCCCAAACTGTCAACCATTTAGGTTGAATTCCTAAAACCACGATCAAGATTGCCAGAAAAATGGCGGGAGCGCGATCGCGCCATGTGACAGGGGGTAAGTTCTCCACTGCTTCTGAGAGCCGCCCGAAGAAAGCTCGGTTCATTAACAAGAGAAAGTACACCGCCGTCAAGCCAGTTCCCACCATACAGAGCAATGTCTGTACCGGAAATACCGCGAAGCTAGCCCGGAAAACAATGAATTCAGAGATAAACCCGACCATGCCAGGAATGCCAGCACTCGCCATCACTCCCACAATCATCAAAGTGCCGATTAGGGGCAAGCCGCGCTCTGGATTCAACAAACCTCGGACGACGTTCAAGTCGCGCGAACCTGCTTTGGTGTAAACCACACCCACCAGCAAGAACAGCATGGCGGAAATTAAGCCGTGGCTGACCATTTGCATTAAAGTGCCGATCAAGCTCAAAGGAGTCGCCGCTGCCATCGCTAGCAGCACGTAACCCATGTGAGCAATGGAGCTGTAAGCCACCATTTTCTTCATGTCGGTTTGGGCGATCGCCGCTAATGCCCCATAAAGCACACTCACAACCGCCCAGCTCGCTAACCAGGGCGCAACCACTTGCCAAGCATCGGGAAATAGACCATACCCAAACCGCAGCAAGCCATAAGTGCCCAGCTTGAGCAATACACCCGCCAGCATTACTGAAATGGGAGTAGAAGCTTCTACGTGAGCATCGGGCAACCAAGTATGGAAAGGAAAGAGAGGAACTTTGATGCCAAACCCTATCAAAAGCAGGCTTAGCAGCACCACCTGTTGTCCCAGTGGGAGCGTATGGGCAATGACGGTTTCGTAGTCGAAGTTGAAAGAGCCGCTCAGCCAAGCTAGGCCGAAGTAGGAAGCCAGAACTAACACCCCAGAAATGGCGGTGTAAATCAGGAATTTGGTAGCCGCATAACCCCGACGAGCCCCACCCCAAATGGCAATCAGCAGGTACAGCGGAATCAGTTCTACCTCATAGAACAGGAAGAACAGCAGCAAATTCTGCGCTAAAAACGCCCCAGTCACAGCAGCACTGAGCAATAGAAGCAAGCCATAGTAAAGTCGGGGCCGCTGAATTTCCCCATCAGTGCTGTAAATAGCAACACCAGTGAGGAGACAATTCATCACGACCAAGGGCAATGACAAACCATCGACTCCCAGGCGATAGGTCAGTCCTAAGTTATCTAGCCAGGGTAGTGCTTCTTGAAACTGTTGTCCTGGTTCGAGCTGGATAAACTGACTCGCCAATGCCACCGACAAACCTAAGGTGATAATGGCAAACACCAAAGCCAGGGTCCGATAACGATGGGAAGCCAAAGTTTGAGGCCAAAATGCCACCAAAATTGCTCCCAAAACAGGTATCCAGATTAAGCCACTGAGCATGATCTCTCCTCCTTACGCTGCTGAACCCATCAGAAAATTGATGATGCCATTCACAAGAGACCTGTTCATAAACAAGCCCAAGAAGGTAATGCTCAGAAAAACAATCAGAGCATAAAACTGGCTTTGGCCCGAAGCACTGTACTTCAGCGTCTCACCACTAAAGATGGAGGCGATACCCACAAAGTTGACAAAGCCATCAACCACGTAGCGATCGAACCAAGAGGTAAGCCGCGATAGCACATCCACACTCAGCACCACGCTGACGCGGTACAAGCGATCGACGTAGAAATCGTAGGCCAGCAAGTCTTGCACAAATCTCAATGGAATCAAAATTGGTCTGGACAAAGTTCGGGTCAAGCCAATCGTTGCTCCGATCCCACAACCGATCGCACCTGAAAGGACTAGTAGGAGGACCGCCCCTAGGTTCAAGTAACTCCAGTCAGGTAGCAACAACAGCTTTTGCATCATCAGGGGTACGAGCAGCGTCAGGATGGTCAAGCTCACCATTGGCACTGCCATTTGCCAAGGTACTTCTGGAGCTCGTCGAGATTTAGGCTGCGCAGCGCCTAAAAACACCAGGCGAAATACCCGCGTCAAATTAATGGCACTCAAGGCATTGGCAATCAACAAAATTGCTACGATCCACGGGTGCTCTGTCCAGAAAACATCCACACCCCGCTCTAGTGCCCAAAAGCCTCCCAGGGGGAATAAGCCAACTAAGCCTGCAATTCCCACCAAAAAAGCGATCGTGGTCGCTGGCATCCGGGACCACAAGCCACCCATTTCTGTTAGGTCTTGGCTGTTGGTGGTGATGATTACCGAGCCGCCACTCATGAATAGCAAGGCTTTGGCAATTCCATGCGTAAACAGCACCAAGAGGGCAAACCCGCTCCACTGCATACCCACTGCAATGAACACCAAGCCCAAATAAGCACTCGTGGAATGGGATAAGGCCCGCTTGATGTCTATTTGGGCGATCGCTACTAAAGCAGCCCCAATCGCCGTTACTGCCCCCAACACCACCAACGTGGCTAGTACCACAGGGGACAAGCCCAAAATGGGTTGTAACTTGATCAAGATATAAGCGCCACAACCGACCACTAAAGAATTTCGTAGCACCGAAGCGGGGTTCGGGCCTTCCATCGCTTCGTCTAACCAAAGGTGCAGCGGAAACTGAGCGCACTTGCCCGCAGGCCCTGCAATCAAAGACAAACCGAGCAACGTTGCCGTTACAGGTGATAAATTTGCTGTTTCAGCCCATTCATATAAATCAGAAAAATTTAAGCTGCCCGCCATGTTGGAGAGAGCCACTACCCCCATCAACAGCAGCAAATCCCCTACCCGCTTAGTTAGAAAAGCATCACGAGCCGCAGTGACAACCAAAGGCTGGGCATACCAAAAACCTACTAGCAAATAGGTAGACAGCGTTAGGAGTTCCAAAAGCCCATAGCTGAGAAACAGCGAGTCACTCAGCGCCAAGCCACTCATCGCTGCCTCAAAAAATCCCATCAAGGCAAAGAAGCGAGCCAAGGCCCAGTCCTTCTCCATATACCCCAAGGCAAAGAGCTGCGAAAGGAAGCTCAGAATTGTGATCAATTCCATCGCCCCGACACTAACTGAAGAGATGTCGAGGGCAAAGGACAAGTCTAAATCAGCCACACTCAGCCAATGAACTATGTACTGCTGTGGCGCTTGGTTCCAAGTCGCTCGGAAGAGCAACGTGCCATGGACCAAGGCAACAACCGTCATCAAAATATTGAGGTAAGCGGCTGGTCGGGGACCGGTGCGACGCACAATGCCGGTTGACCACGGCAGGGTAACGAGCGCACCCAGTAACCCATAAAAGGGAACCCACCAGCTGGACTGGAGGAGAAACTGGTTCATTGAAATCGCCCTTGAAACTTCACCATCTAGTGCTGCTTAGAAACTCCCCAGAGTCAGCGAACCAACCCCAGAGAGCTCAGTTAAAAGTGGCCTATTAATCAGTGGATTAAATCTTTATTAATATCCAGCTTAACGCCTCAACCCCGATAAATCTAGGGTTTATTCGCTAAAAAATCATCAAAGGCAATCCTAACTTTTACTTATATAAGTAATCATAACTTGGCCTTTTAGCAACGCGATCGCAGCGTATCTGCCGCTATGGTGAGGGGTGATTCGACTATTACGTCGCCCCGTTCATTGCAGCAGAGATCTCAATCCCTTATTTAATCCATCATCTCATAAGGGCATCCATAATTCTTGCTAGATTTCTCTCCAGCACCCGACTAAATTCGTTGGTCTAATTTATAGTTAGCTCAAGATTCTAACCCAGGGCAGATTTCAATTTCAGCCTTTACTGAGCACTTTAGCAAACGTTCAGCGGCGCAGCTTGCCAAGCTAGTTGCCATCATCAAAAAGCCTAAAAATTGTCTGAGAAAGTAAGCTTTTTTGCTAAAAAACTTTCAGATGCACAAAATTGCTCTTTAAATTGATTATTTAAAGAAAGCTAATATTCAATGGAGTTTGCACTTCAAGCAGAATTAATTAAATTTAATAATAAGCGTTATTAGATAATATCATTTTGTCTTATATTGCCAATGAATAGACCGTCCTCTATTCTTTAACACAGGATGTTAAAAGATCCGCTGAAGCTGAAACAATGACCCTTTCCGTGAATTTTTCAGCTCAGTTCATTCCAATATTTTATCTAATCCGGGAGATAAGCGATGCCAATTGCAGTGGGCATGATTGAAACCAGAGGCTTTCCAGCTGTTGTAGAAGCCGCAGATGCAATGGTTAAAGCCGCTCGCGTAACCTTAGTCGGCTACGAGAAAATCGGTAGCGGTCGCGTTACTGTCATCGTGCGGGGTGATGTGTCTGAAGTTCAAGCTTCTGTAGCGGCTGGTGTAGAGTCTGTGAAGCGGGTCAACGGTGGCGAAGTGCTATCGACTCACATCATTGCTCGTCCCCACGAAAACCTAGAATATGTGTTGCCCATGAGCTACACCGAGGCGGTGGAACAGTTCCGGACCTGATTCCGGGTGCCAAGGCTATAAAGCTTTGGTTCAGTATTTTTTAATCCAGCGCTCAAAGAGAGAAAGGAGTCAAAACTCATGGCAATTGCAGTGGGTATGATCGAGACCTTAGGCTTCCCAGCGATTGTGGAAGCCGCAGACGCAATGGTCAAGGCCGCTCGCGTCACCCTAGTTGGTTACGAGAAAATTGGTAGTGGTCGTGTCACCGTCATTGTGCGCGGCGACATTTCTGAAGTCCAAGCATCTATAGCAGCAGGGATTGAATCTGTGAAGCGGGTCAACGGGGGACAAGTGTTGTCTACCCACCAGATTGCTCGCCCTCACGAAAACCTGGAGTACGTGTTACCCATCCGTTACACTGAGGCAGTGGAACAGTTCCGCGAGAGCGTAAATGGTCCTCGCTCTCTCCCCTACACCAGACCCTAGGCATGAATGCTAATTGCTAAAGTTCGCGGCACGGTTGTCAGTACACAAAAAGACCCTAGCTTACAGGGTAGTAAATTCCTCTTGTTGCAACTGATCGATGAAAATGGCAACCTTTTACCAGAGTATGAGGTAGCAGCAGATTGTGTCGGGGCAGGGTTGGATGAATGGGTACTGATCAGCCGAGGAAGCGCAGCTCGTCAGCCTTCTAGCCAAGAAAAGCGCCCGATTGATGCGCTTGTAGTGGCAATTATTGACACGGTTACGGTTGACAATTCCCGGCTTTATAGCAAGAACGAGGTCTATCGTTAGTCGCCCACTAACAGTTGCTTAGCAGCCAACTGGGTCATGAATTGTTGGCTGTTCTTGCAAGTCTGAGCCAGCAGTTCTCGTCGGGGCGGGTCTAAACCTGCCCTAATCAACCATTACTGCTGAGAGCCAGCATGGCTATTTCAGTTAGGAGATATCAGTTATGGTAGTCCGCAGTCCTGCGGCCCCTCCCACTCCGTGGTCCAAAAGCTTGGCCCAACCGCAGATTCATGAGACGGCTTACGTCCACTCTGTCTCCAACATTACTGGAGATGTTCATATTGGTGCCAATGTCCTTGTTGCTGCTGGAACCCATATCCGAGCGAATGAGGGCAGTCCGTTCTATATCAGTTCGGGTACCACTATTCAAGACGGAGTGGTGATTCATGGTCTAGACAAGGGCCGAGTGCTTGGGGATGACCAGAATCAATACTCTGTCTGGATCGGCAGCAATGCTTCGATTATGCACAAGGCTTTGATTCATGGGCCAGCCTATGTTGGAGATGACTGCTTTATTGGTTTCCGCTCCACAGTGTTTAACGCTCGGATCGGCAAAGGCTGCATTGTCATGATGCATGCTTTGATCCAGGATGTGGAAATTCCGCCGGGTCGGTACGTGCCCTCCGGTGCAGTCGTTACCAATCAGCATCAGGCCGATCGCCTCCCCGATGTAGAACCTTCGGATATTGAGTTTGCGAGGCACGTGGTGGGCATCAACGATGCACTGCGTTCTGGTTATCTCTCTGCTGAAGATATTGCTTGTACCATACCCATTCGTAATAAATCAACGGAGCCTCATACCTCTGGGCTTGATACCCCTAAGGTAGATCAGGGTTCTGGCAATCGCAACCATCAAGAGTCAACTATGCAACTAAGTTCAGAAGTACTGCAACAAGTGCGCCAACTTATGGCTGGGGGTTACCGAATTGGAGCTGAGCACGTGGATCAGCGTCGCTTCCGTACCAATTCCTGGCAAAGCTGCACTCCCATTCAGGCGAATAGCGAATCTCAAGCGATCGCGGCACTACAAGCTTGCCTAGCCGAGCATCAGGGGGAATACGTCCGTCTGTTCGGCATCGACACCAAAGGTAAGCAGCGGGTTTCTGAATTAATTATTCAGCGTCCTGGTGATCCGCAAGTAACTGCCTCTAGCAGCGCCACCAGCCGTAGTAGCAATAACGCCAACCAGAGCACTTACCAATCCAGCTACACTGCTAGCGCTAGCGGTAGCAAGCTCCCTGCTGATGTCCAACAGCAAATTCGTAGCTTGATCAACCAAGGCTATCAAATTGGTACGGAGCACGTGGATGCACGTCGTTTCCGGATGAACTCTTGGACGAGCTGTTCTCCGATTCAATCCACCCATGAAGGTCAGGTATTTGCTGATCTAGAAGCTTGCCTCAACGAGCATCAGGGGGAATATGTGCGACTGTTCGGCATTAACCCCAAAGGCAGACAACGGGTAGGCGAAATCATTATTCAACGCCCTGGCGAGGAGTCTGGTACTCAGACCCATAGCACCAGCCGCAGTGTCGCGACCTCCAGTGCCTCTAGCTCAGCATCAAGTGCTAGCTCCAACGTAAGTGGAGATCTACGCGATCAAGTTCGCCAACTGCTAAATCAAGGCTGTCGCATTGGCACCGAGTACGCTAATGAGCGCCACTACCGCACTAATTCTTGGAAGAGTGGTCCTTCGATTCAAGCCAGCAGTGAATCTCAGGCGATCGCAGCTTTGGAAGCCTTCTTGGCAGAACATGCAGGCGAGTATGTCCGCTTAATTGGTGTAGACCCTCAGGCCAAGCGTCGCGTGGTTGAGCAGGTGATTCAACGTCCTGGCGATAGCAGCCGGAATAGTCAGCCTAGTAGTCAAGCCAGCAGTCACAGCAGCAATGGTGCTAGCAGCTACAGCAGCTCTGCAAGCAACGGCCATAGAAGCGCTGCAACTAGTTCTGGTTCTAGCAGTGGTTTGCCTGCGGAAGTGCAACAACAAGTTCGTCAACTGTTAAATCAAGGTTGCCGCATCGGTACTGAGTATGCAGATGAGCGCCGTTATCGCACCAGTTCTTGGAAGAGTGGCCCCTCCATTCAAAGCAATAACGAATCTGAAGTGCTCGCTTCGCTCAGGGCGATCGCGGGTGAGCATGAAGGGGAGTATGTGCGCTTAATTGGCGTAGACCCCAAAGCTAAGCGGCGGGTGTTGGAACTCTTGATTCAGCAGCCTACCGCAGTCGCTCAGCGTTGATGATGTAAATTCCGGTGGAGGTTCTGATCTGCCAAGGTCACCTAATACAGCCGATTCTTGTTTGACCCTAGAGGTGCCCACGCTCATGTCTTTGCCACCACTTCACCCCCCTGCAAATCCTGAAATCTATGTGCGGGGTGACGTGACAATTCATCCAAGCGTTGCGATCGCACCGGGAGTGCTGATTCAAGCAGAATCTAACAGCCGGATCATCATTAATGCGGGAGTATGTATCGGCATGGGCAGCGTCCTGCATGCTTACAAAGGAACTTTGGAGCTGCAAGAAGGCGTGAACTTGGGTGCAGGTGTTCTAGTCATCGGTGAAGTGACCATTGGCGCGAATGCCTGCATCGGTTCCTCTGCTACCCTCTTCAATTGTGCAATTGAGGCAGGACAGTTGTTACCCTCTGGCTCTTTGTATGGAGATTCCAGCCGTCAAGTAGCTGTGGAGAATGGTTCAGGAGCGAGTGCTCAAACACCTCCTGAACCTGCATCTGCCAAATCTGAGCCTGTTACTGCTGCAACTACGACATCGGCACCGAGCGAGACCACTGCAACATCAGAGGCAGCCTCGAAGCCGACCCCAGATCAATCCGCCCTAGCAACAAAATCTCCGGAGCCGCCACCGACTCAAGTTTATGGGCAGGCTTATATCAATCGGCTGTTGGGAACGCTTTTACCCCATCGACAAGCGCTCAATCAACCAATTAATGATGATTTAGCGAATGATGCCTAAGGAGGGCGGAGAATTCGGCTAACGACTTCTACAATTTAAGGAAGAATCATGACCCGAATACTCCGCTTCTATAGGTTCTGATTAAGGTTTAGATGATGACACCTCCGAACATTCCTCCTGCCTCTGAACGGCTCCGTCGCATCCAAAGCCTCAAGGAAAGCGCTCTCGGTCTCGTCTGTACCCAGAGTTTTCCTGCCATCATTGGCACTGCCGATATGATGCTCAAGTCGGCGGGTGTGACCTTAATTGGCTACGAAAAAACAGGCAGTGGTTTTTGCACTGCGGTGGTCCGGGGCAGAATTGCGGATGTCCGCCTGGCGGTGGAGATGGGGGCGGAAACTGCTGAGAAGTTTGGGGAACTGGTGTCTGCCGTAGTCATTCCTCGACCCCTACCCAACCTAGAAGCCGTATTACCTATTGGTACTCGCCTAGCCGAGTTAGCTTTAGAAAATTCCCAAAGCCGTTTAAGTAACTTAGCCGTAGGTCTGCTAGAAACTAGGGGCTTTCCGGCGATGGTTGGTGCGGCAGATGCCATGCTCAAATCGGCGGATGTGCAGTTGGCTGCCTACGAGACAACTGGGGCTGGCCTGTGTACGGCAATTATTCGCGGCTCTGTAGCAGATGTGGCGATCGCGGTTGAGATCGGGATGCAAGAAGCTGAGCGGATCGGAGAATTGCACGCCGTCATGGTGATTCCCCGACCCTTAGACGACTTGGAAGCAACGCTGCCAACGGCGGCTTGCTGGATCGAACAAAAACCTGATCCTTTACCAATCCTGCTCTCAATTCCAGTCAAGGAAGAAGAGAAAGAACTGGTCGAGCTAGAGCGAACTGAGGTCCAGCCTCTAGCCCTTCCTGCCCAAGCGCCTGAACCAGATTTGTTAGAACTTCCTGATCTCCAAAAGCTACCGAAGCGATTAGAAGAACTTTAACCGTACTGGCTAGTTTTTTAGAGCGATCGCCTGCTAGGATTCTATTTCTAAAACTCCTTTTCTTTTGGCATGAATACTTTTCATATGCCGCTTTACGGTGTTGACTGTGATGTATAGCTTTGTGGCAATTTCTTTATAGGAATAGTTGTCTTGATACAGTAACCAAACTTCTGCTTCTCGGGGTGTGAGACGATATTGCTGAACTTCCGCGATCGCTTTATTGTGCATCGCTTGATACCGATCTTCAAGGGTGACTAATACAAATGGAGATTCGCTGTTCTCAGGCTTCAGCCAACTAGCCCGCACCCGAATAGTATTGAAATTAGGCGTAGTAACTTCTGACTCCACAACTAAGGCTGAGCTACCTCGTTGGTGATTTTTCACTAGAACCTCACAAACCAGCCAAATTTGCTGAGGGGCACGATGGGGTTGGGTTAAGTTCTGAGTTAGCTGACCACAAACTTGGCGGGCGTAAGAATTGCCATGCACCCAGTCACCAGCGGGTGTTAAGAGCAAAATGCCATCCATAAAACATTCAATGGCTTCTTGCAGCAGAGCAGGTTTTAATCTTGAGGTTAGTCGTCGGTCTAAACCTTGAATGGATCGATCAGTTCTTTCAGGGGCATTGATTAAACTGTTCATTTCGGGGTTACTGAATAAGTATTTTGAAATTTGAACCTACAGAGTTTTAGTTAGGCTTATTTCAGATCACTCAATAGGTTAGGCTTCATTTTTTTATGCGCTTAGCTCATAATTTCGAAAGGAATTACCTTAAAAACGCAAAGCGTTATAAAAATTAAAATTGTCAGCAAAAATCTATTGACTCTCTCTAAAAAGACCTATCATTCTGGCAGTATTACCGAAAAAATTAGCTTTTCACCTAATACTGAGTGTCGAAAAGTTCTTTCTAAGCGATCGCCCTTACTACCCTTCACCCACAAGGGCGATCGTGCATCTCCTTGCTATGATTCAAGGCTCGATTACGGATTTAGCTTGAGCATTAAGGATCTTGTTTTCTAATCATGGTTGCCATTATTTGCAGTCTCAGGTTCACCGAGAGCGTCCACCTGCAACTTAGCTGACAGTTGTAGAATTGCTTTTTGCAGTTGAGGAGAAAGTTCTAGCGAGCCAGAACGGATATGCAGATCTCGTTGTGGTAAGGGAACCTCGATCTGGCGTTGCCGTAATAGTGCTTCTATACGGAAGTAAAGCTCACTCTTTAGGAAAAACTGTTTGCTCGGCTCCGCTGTCCACACCAACAATTCAAAGTTGAGTGCATGTTCGCCAAATCCTTGAAACCAGACTTGGGGCGGCGGCACAGTTAGAACTCCCCGATGAGCCTTGGTCGCTTCTAGCAGCGTGAGGCGCACCAGATTAGGCTCTGAGTGATAGGCCACATGCACAGGCAGGTGCAAACGAACAATGGAGCTATGGTAGGTCCAGTTTTTCACCTCTCCTTCTAGCAAGCGCGAATTCGGCACAATGATCGAGATTTGGTCAAGGGTACGAATAATCGTGCTGCGGGCTCCAATGCGCTCAATCGTGCCCTGATATTCCCCGACTTCAACAAAGTCACCCACCTGCACGGGTCGCTCAAACAGCAGCACTACGCCACTACCAAAATTCTTGGCAATGTCTTGAAAGCCAAAGCCAATCCCTACGCCCAGGGCGCTAGCCACGATCGCTAGTGAGGTGATGTCCAAGCCCCAAATTTGCAACAGTACAATGGAGCCAATGAAGATCAGCGTGTACTTGGTGATGATAGCAACTGCTTCTTGAGCACTGCGGTTGATGCCAGAGACACTCAAAATTCGCGATCGCAGGACATTGGTAACGGCTCCCGCTAAACCGACTAAACCTAGCAGCAAACCGACCAGAATCAGCAAATCGATGATCGAATAGGCTTGCTTGCCCAAGCTAATGATGGGAGCGGTAAAACTCGTCATCAACGCACTGACAGCGCTGTAGGTCCATCGCCGGGACACCGGAAACAGATTCATGACATAGAAGACTGACCCTAGCCAGAGAATGCTGCGAGCGATCGCCAAGCTTAGATAAAGCAGCAGATCGAGCAAACGAGGTTGTCCCTCAGGTACTGCATTCAAGTTGGGAAACAGTCGCTGGAATCCAGGGCGCAGGGAGTAGTGCCAGAAACGCCCTAGCAACAAATGCAGGATCAAGTCAACTAGCAGAACACTAGCCGCAATTAACAATGCCTTTCGAACAAACTCATCGCCACGCTCAGTCTGGGATTCGTGGACTAAGGCCTGAATTTGTTCTGCCCAGAGCAATGCTTGGTCCATCGGCGTGCGAGCCAGAATCGTATCTCGCTCCGTCACTGTCAGCAGATAGCGATCGTTGATGACAATGGTAGGTAACTGATTGCGCTCTTCCACCTCAACGACTGCTGGTTCTAAAGTTTGAACCACTTCTCGCAGTTGCAAGTTGATTAAATCGGCTCGGTCTTGAGCGCTAAAATCTCCTGAAGCACTGACGCGAAACACGGTGCGGCCATCTAGAACTACAGGTGCTTTTGCCGTAGATTGCGCCTGAGCTAAAGTCGGACTCAGCACCAATAAACAGATTAAGGCGATCGCTACTCCAGCCGTCCTGAGTAGCTGAGAGAAAGCTGCTAAATACCGATTCACGTAGCTATCACGGATAGAAACACAATGAAGAGTCAGAGGGATGGCATGACTTAAAGGGCCAACACTCGTAACGTTTTAGCAGCTATTAGTTGTTGCTGTCGTCTCCCCGTTGGTAGGCAAATTTAGATAATAACCAAGGTCAGTGTAAAACGATCGCCCAAAAATAGCACCGCTCGTCAGGGTAAGAGGGGTGGGCAGTCAAATAATTGGCTGTGTGTGAGCAAGCAGTAATTGCGATAGTGCGATCGCAACGTCTCCCAGTTTTCCTGGTCCTCCATCGCTTATTTCTCTTCTATGGGAACTTCAGATCAGCGAGTGTGCCAGATCTTTTTTTGGTATTAATTAGCGGATGGTTTCAGAAACTCCTGGGACAGGCGATGAAGCTTGAATCATCAACCTGAAAATTGTCACTGCCTAGGAGATTTTTATGCGTCAGCTAATTCTCAAACAAATGAAGTGCTATGAATCAGAAGATTGGGGTGCCGACGAGTGCCGCCTCGAAGTCTTTGCCGATGGAGCACTTCAGCCTTATTTAAAGACCAGCCTGAATAACGGCCAAGCTTGGACCCTCAATCGAACTTACAACTTTAGAAACAACATCGATATTAAGCTGTGGGACGAAGATTCTCCAGACGGAGATGATTTTTTAGGCTCAGCCAGAATTGAAACAGGGATAACCGATAGCGCTGTATCTTTTACTCAAGACGGCGCAAATTACAAGCTCTGGTATCAAGTCGTAGAAGTACCAGATGTTGACCCCGTGCAAGCGGCGATCGCAGCCTTTGAGCGATCGCCTCAGCCTGGTGTTTGGCCCTACATCGAAAAAGCCGCTCTCCTAGCCGATATTCGGGCTACGGTGCTCAATCCCTTCGCTGTCAACCAGAGCTACACACCCTTTTGTGGGCCTACAGCGATCGTATATGAATTAGTGGCTAAGCAGCCTGCTCGCTATGTTTCTATCTGTCAGGCTTTGTATGAAACAGGGCAGTTTCAGAGCCGCACAAAAGTGGTTAGACCTGCGGATGGATTACGGAATAGCAAAGTCCGTGACGGTATTTCGGTTGCCGATTGGATGTTGATTGCCACGCTGCGAGACACTGAGAACCTGGTCTTTCCCGTTGATGCTAGCTCTAGCGGACTGGTGAATAATATTGCAGGTATCACCACTCCTTGGGAGATGAAAGGCTGGATCTACGAAATTCTGGGCTATGACCAGGTGAATTTTGAATCAACCTTTATCTATGGTGAGTTCGATGCCATGCGCAGCGCTCAAGCGGCTCGAAAGCAAGGTGGTGTTGCCTTCTTATTGATTGACGCTTCCATGCTGCAAGGCTCTGCCCCTGCGATCGCCTACCCCAACCATTGGGTGTCCTATTTGGGCAACTTGCAGATCGATGATGGGGTTTGGTATCAACATGATAGTGGCCATATTCGCTTCGACTGCTATAGCTGGGGCCGCAAATACTCGGTTGATCTAGGTGAAGGCCCTTTTGAAGACTACATGTGGGGTGTCGTCACTGGATATTAGAGTTCTTGTAAATCAATTGAGGTAGACGAAGCACCTACCTCAATTGAGCAAAATTTAGTTGCCGCCAAACAGCAAAGGGACGACATCCAAGAAATGCTGATTTGGCGGGTCTTGAAGCGCTAGCGATCGCTCGTTGGCTTGATAATTGCCTGATTGATATTGATCGAGCATCCAAGCTATAAAGCCTGTTAGCGAAGGAGCCAGCACAAACTTCCTATCTTCATCAGCTCCGAAGTTGATCACCTGCCCAAATGTACCTGCAGGACCAGGGTCTAGATCTATGCCTAGATGATTGCCTGTCCAATCACGGGCGATCGGAATCCATTTCAAGTTGATGTATAAAGTTTTAATAGCATCCTGCGGGAAAGATTCACTCTCAATCGCAGTTGCAAGCTCCTCATCTTCTAAAGCCAGGTCACGCCAAGCGAGCCACTCACTATAGATGTTGTCCGTATCCAAGAATTCCAGTCCTAAAAATAGTCCTGTAGTGTTCCCCTTTTGTCCATTGTGATGTCTATAAAAAGCTTTAAAGTCTTCAGGGAGATTGCAATCTAAGCGATACTCCAACTCACTGAGTTGTTCACTAGAGCAACCAGAATTGAGATCTGCCAGCACTTCAGGGAGGTGCTCGCTCAGCCAATGATCTAAATCCAACCAAAGTTCATCCATTTTTGTGGCTGATTGGCTTTGTCTGTAGTTGATGCCTGCTGGCGCTAGCACGCTACCGCTGAACAAGGTGAGAAAAGTTCGCCGTTTCATTCGCACTGCTGTACTCGTAGAACTCTAGGAGCTACTGACACAGGAATATTGCAATTCACTAAAATCTTTGGGATTGAAGACGGAATTTGATCCCGTAAAACCTTGACCTCGCCCAAATTGATTGCGGGGTAGCTGTCCAGATTGAAGCTGGTAGACCTGACTGGCGATCGGTAAATTGTTGACCCCTGGTTTCACAATTGGGGTGACAATTAGTTGCACCGACTGTCCGCGATCTGGCTCGTCATAATAGAGGGCTTGAAACTCAAAATTATTGAGTGTTACCTTAGCAGGCTTGCGATCGCGCCGAATCGTCAGCTTAGCTTGCTGCTCTGGACGATAGCTGAGGGTAATACTAGGTCTGTAAACCAAGGTGCATTGGGCGATCGCCGCAGGGGTTGGTTTTGGTGTAGATGCAGCGGTAGGTGCTGGTGTAGAGCCATCAACGAGTAAACCAACCAACAGCATCGGCGAAATGATCGGTTCTAGATGTCGAAAGAGTGCCATTGTTCTCAACTTAAGCAGGGTTGATCTAGTTCTAATCTGCCACTTTCAACGACCCAAGCTAAGGTTGTTACAGTTTTAGATCTGCCTATACACTCAAGCACTGTGCAATGTTAGATGCTCATGCTTAATCATCTTGGAGTTAGAGTCCAGCTACCAACCATCAGAATAGAGAGCGGCAACAGTATCTGGATTGTATTTGCGGCGAACTTCACCAAATCGCACCACATCTGCAACTTTTAACTCTCCATTGATGTGGGTGTAAATTCCTGTTTCATAGCATTCCGCGATCGCCAACATCATGTTTGTCAGACTGCTGAAAGCAAAGCTAAGGGAGCCATCATCGCAACCGATATGAAACACAGGCGTATGAGGACTTGAGGCATCTCCCCCAGGAACCGCAAAGTACTCCCCATCAAAGTCCAACACCGGAAACAGATATTGCGGAGCTCCGTCCTGTTCTCGCACTTCCCGCCAATAAGATTCATTAATTGCCGCTGCGCACTCCAAGGCACTGTCTAAGCCGAGTAAGTGGTGATAGACGAAGACTCCATCGTACGGGTTGCCATTTCGCCATTGATACAGTTCATAGACTTCCTGGGATACCCGAAAAGGTAACTGGCTCAGCTTGGTTTCAATCTCTACCAGCGGCAACCCTGGTGCGAAACCTGATATAGCATTAGGACTATACTGTTGCAGCCAATGCAGAATCCGGTTAAGAGCTTCGGTCAACGCTGACATACACCACTTCTCCCAAACATATCTACTCCGCGAAAAGACTCAATCAAGACTGTTTACAGGATGATGTGGAGGCTGCATCTTTGCCAGCAACGTTTGATTCGGAGCAACGGAGCTAACAAAGGAGCTATAAACAATTTGAGTTGGCTGCCAAGGCGAGAACCAGTAGAGATACTGAGCGATCGCATAAGCTCCACTGCTAGCCGTAGGCTCAAACTGAATCACTGCTAAGTTATTCAATCCCACGACTTCTCGGCCATCCTGGAACCAGCGATATCTCCAAAGCAGGAGAGGTTGTAGCCAGTGGTGTCTAATGTTCCTTGCTCGTCTCCAAGGAGGTAGCAACCACGGCACCTCAACGCCAAAGGGAGAAATTTGCGTCTGATCTCGTGGCACCCATTCTAAAGCACAGGTCCAATCGGGTTGGGTAGAGGGAAGATTATCTTCTTTTAGAGAGGCGATCGCCTTGCTAGAACGTTTTTCAGTTAGAGAAAAGGCTCCACGTCGGAGGCGGGGCAATTGTTTGGTTGAAAGCTCTACCATATCGGGCGAGTTGCTCCACCCCATCCAGTAACGTGTCTTTTCTGGTAGGAGCCAATCCTTTAACCGTGTGTGAATCAGTCGAGTTATGGTTTCTTCATTCTTCAGCGCACTACAAGTCAATTGCACCAAGACAGAGGCTGGAGCAGCAGAGGGTGGATTGCTTTGATGAGATAGACGCACCACTGAGCTGTAATGGATATCCCCAGACATCACGATCACTTGTTGACGCTGCTCAAATAAGGTAGTGAGGAGTTGCGCTAAAGCTTCAGTATTGACGTTCCAAGCATCGCCGACATCTGTAGCAAATACTTTATTCTTACTTAACTGCCACTGGTGAATCCAGTCAATCACTTTCATCCCAAACACATTGGTTGGGGCAATGATAAAGGTAGCTTGGAGCTTGTTTGTGTTTTGCAGGGGTAGAGTGAGTTGCCGCTCGAACGCTTGGGGACACAACAACATGGGTGGGGCGATCGCTTTTTCATCGGCGGGATAACCTCGCCAAGTGCGCGTATCCAACACCAAAACTTCGTGGCAAGCACTCCGGACCGTATAGTGCCAAGTGATAGCTTCCGGATGCCGTTCTAACACCAGCACAGGTCCATCGGAGACGAAGGTGGGTAAGCCTGTGAGGGAGTCGCGACTAGGCATTCCCACATGACGAGCGATCGCCTCATAGGCTGTTTTGTCCGTTCCCTCCGAAGCAGACCAAGCTTGAGCCGCAGCTAATAATTTTTCGCCTGAGCTTCCTGCGGCAAACTGCTCTGGTGTGTTGCCCCAAGCTTGGAACACAGCATACCCCAACAGAGAATTTTGCACCGCTCGTCGCCCTAACGGTCGGCCCAACACCCGCAAACACCAAGCTTGATTCAGGTTCCAGTCATCACTAACATCATGATCATCAAAGATGGTGTACATCGGAACATTGGCAAGAGCCCGCCGCACTTTCCAGAGGGTATGAATAAACTGCCGCATATCCCTAGCTTCTCGGTCCCAAGCTCGAATTGCCTTGCGATCGCAAGGCATCTCTTTGCCCAAAGGGATAGGATTTGGCCAACAAACCGGAGACCAAGCGAGAATATAAGATGCGTAGTACTCGCCCAAACTCAGGAGATGGCTCGTTGTCTTAGCACGTTGATTTCTTAACCCCGCTGTAAAGCCCGCCTGGGTAGTCGCCACCTCAGCGCGTTGTCCAACGGGTAGTTCGTTAGGTGTGCGATAAACTACGTCATTCGGTTCCCTCCGTCCTATGGGTAGCTTCTCTTCCCACCCCAGAAGCGCATCGCCGAGATGACTGGCTACCCACAACAAGGGATCTGCCACATCATCTCCATAAATTTGATCTCCAGTCAAAAACAACTGATGGGGGCGATGCCGAGGTTGGTTTGCCGTCTCCTCAATCAGACAGTCGAGTAACGGTAGGGCATCGAAGCCATTGCCATGAGGTTTGCGGCAGGAGCCTTGTACTATTCGCAGGTCTTGCAGTTGAGCTGGAGGCAAAGCAAAAGTTGGTTTCTCATGGGCAAAGTAGCTGATGCTGACCGCAGGAAAATTGTCAGCACATAAGGCTTGTTGCAGCGTATAGGAAATAGGTGTTGGCTCCAGTGTCTCAAACTGGAGATCGTAAGCATAGATGCGATCGCTCGTGAGCTGCTGCTTAGTAGCATGAGCTGTCACTGCCAGGACATGCAGGAACTTGCCCAGCGCTACCGTAGAGCGGCTTCCTTCTAACAAGCAGTCGCTTAAAACTTCACCTTGATCTGTCGTTTCGTATATCTTGAGTGCTACTTGACACGGCTGTCTCAGGGCTAACCAAACTGTGACTGATTCTGAGTCTGTATGTTGCAGAATTGGCCCTGCTAATATCAGGGGCAGTTCACTCAAAAACTCGTCCCAGGCTTGGTCTTTCATCGCAAACTACCGAATGATTTCCGTAGTCTAGCCGAAAATTGTAGTCTTGCTTACAGGACAAGCACTGAAAGAGGCGATCGCGAGAATTAGTTCGTCTGCAAGCAGGAGATTATCTCCTTAAATCTTCTAGAACGCAAGAAATCATAGTTCGTAGCTCTGGAATATCCTCCTGAACCGCTCTCCAAATGATTTCTACATCTGTATTGAAGTAGTCATGAATCAGCTTATCCCGCATTCCTGCAATGTCCCTCCAAGGAATATTAGGATATTGACTTCTGACAGGCTCGGGAATTCGCTTCACAGCCTCACCAATAATTTCAATTGCTCTTGAAACCGCAAAAATTTTTTCTAGATTTTGTGAGAATGCGTCAAACTCAATATTTGCTGTAAATTGCTCAATAGCGACAATCGCGTCCAGAATATCCTGTAAATAGTCTTCAAGTTGCCGTCTGGTCATAAATAAACCACTTCTCTCAAAATCCGCTCTCCGATTCGGGGTTTGAGACCAGCTTTGTGTACCAGATCAACTCTAACTCCCAAATTATCGCTGAGATAATTCTCCAAGTTAACAAACTTCAATAAACTAGGAATTTCTGAAAATTCTACTAATAGATCAACATCACTGGTTTCTGTTTGCTCTTGCCGCACATAAGAGCCAAAAATTCCCAATTCGCTAACTTTATATCGCTCTTGTAATACAGCCTTATGCTGTACCAACCACTGTCTAATTTCTTCTAGCGTCCTCATGCCATCAACACCTCATTCTCGACCCAAGTTAAGGTATTTATTCTGGCTTTATGGGATCGTTACTCAAACAAAGCTTTTAAAAAGCGATCGCCAAGAGTAATTCCTTTAAAGCTTCTTTGACTAATTTCATAGCTAAACCAGCCGCTATTCTGGAAAAATCAAAACTTTGATATTAAGATTTTCCGGGCTTCTTTTCTCCAAATCTGCCGCAAGTCTTTTAGGGTTACCAATACGAAGTTCTGGATCATATACGAAGCAGATCAGTGTATCAACATCGGGATGCTCACTGTATCGTGAGGTATCAATAATTAATTGCTCTCCAACTTCCTTAGCCTCTAATGACTTACGTGTTTTTTTAACTTCTAGCATTACACGTTGTGGTTTCAGCAGGAAATCTACTCTTGAGCTACTACCTGCACAGCTAGGACATACTTCTTCTGGCCTTATGTCATCAAAATATAGTTTAAGCAGTGAGTGCAAAAGATCTTGTACATCATATTCATCTTCTATTTGAAGAGTAGAACGTTCACCATGCCTCTCTTTTAGCTGTCTTGCAACTAAATGAAATCTTTTTAATAAACGTTCGATAATTTCGAATGTGGAAACGGAAATATCTTGATGGGTCTTTGGCAAGCCATACTCGTTTATTTCGTGTACAAACGATTCAAAAGTTGCCTGGGCAATAGATAAACTATCAATCCATTTCTTTTGAACGTCCTGTTCTGAAACTGGGCTAAAGCTAAACGAATAACTGATACTACTGAAATCAGCTATATGACGAGACTCAACACCAAAAGTATGCTCTAGAAAAACTTGAACATCTCTATGCCATTTCTTCCAAGAGGGGCCGTATCGTTGATGCGATAATTTCTTGAGTTCTTCTGCTCTTGCTTTGAACTCTTCTATCTTGATTATCGCTTTAGTGTTCGGCTCAGAAGACATATACGTTCAAGAAATATCCACCAGTTATTCACTAAACAGCAATGAGTATGGCTTACCTTAGCTAACCATTTCATACATACTATCAATGCTAATGTCTAGCTAGTTGTGGCGATCGCCCCGTTTGACCTGTCATCAATCGCAAAGCGAAGTACTTAAGGGGGCGGAGGGTTCGCATCAGCCAGAGACCTAAGCGGCGGATGATTACCAAGGGCAACCAATTAGTTGAGAAACAGCGATCGAGGAAATCGGTAAAGCCTAGGATTGTTAGGTTTTCGAGTTTGCGCCAGCGTTCGTAGCGTCGCAGCACTTTCAAGTCACCAATGTCTTCTCCTTTTTGGTGCGCCTGCAACAACACCTGGGCCAATGCTGCCGCATCTCGAATTCCCATGTTTAAGCCTTGACCACCTACCGGATGACAACAGTGGGCCGCATCTCCCACCAATGCCAAACGCGATAACGTATAGCGATCACTCTGCATCAACTGCACCTGAAACACATAGCGATCGCTAACCAGAGATAACTCGCCCATTTGGTCGCCATAGCGCCGAGAGAGTTCTGTAAGGAAAGCTCCATCGTCTAAATCAGCCATTGCCTTCGCTTCTGCGTGGGGAGCTGTCCAGACAATCTGGCAACGATTTCCAGGCAGGGGCAAAATTGCAAACGGGCCACTTGGCCAGAACCGCTCATAGGCAACACTGCCGTGCTCCTTTTCCGGCTGAACCACACAAGTAATGCAGGACTGCCAATATTTCCAGCCACGAGTGCGAATTCCAGCCTCTTGACGAATGGGCGATCGCGACCCATCCGCCGCTACCAGCAAACGGGTGCGAATGAGCCGAGTTTCTCCCTCAACCTTAACTTGCAACTCCACCCCATCCGGTTGATAGTGCGCCTGCACAACCTCCGCCGGACACAATTCCGTAATGTTCGGGCTGTTGTCTAAGCACTCATACAACGCCTGCATGATGACGTTGTGTTCTGCCACATAGCCCAGCGCCTCCGTACCCAAATCCTCCGGCAAAAACCGCACCGTGTGAGGGTAGTCTGCATCCGAAAGACGAATTTGGCAAAACGTCGTAATCTTCGGCAGAATCTCTTGCCACAACCCCAACCCCTGAAAAATCTTGCCCGATAGCAACGTCACCGCGTAAGCCTGCCGTCTGCTCAACCCCGCCGTCCGAGGTCGCGCCTCAATTAGCGCCACCCGCAACCCCGAATCCCGCAACGCACAAGCTAGCAGCGTCCCGACAATCCCGCCACCCGCGATCGCCAAATCATAGTCAAACCCAGCCATGCTTAACCGTCTTTAATAAAACAGCCTGAGAAATTGTGATTTTTCTTAATTGTTACGCGAACCGCCCAGAGGAGCAAGGAGAAGTAAGGATGGAAGAGGAGGGATAAAGGATGAAAGGGGTGAGGAATGAGGAGCAAGAACAGAAGACCAAAAGTATCGAAACGCTTATAGCTAGATTCGTCTGGAGGAGGTCTGGAGGACGCAGCCGTCCTTCAGCGGGGGTTTGGGGGCAGGTGCCCCCAATTTCTTAGTTTTAGCGTCTAGTTGCGATCGCACACATAAACAAGTGAGACTAGAACTTCGTTCAGCAAAGTAAACATGACAGTCAAAATCCAGCAGTTGAGCCAATGGAAACAGCAAGGTCGTCCCATCGTCGTACTTACCGCTTGGGACTACGCATTCGCTCAAATTCTGGATCAAGCAGGTGCCGATATTCTCCTCGTTGGAGATTCCCTCGCAATGGTGGCACTAGGCTACGAAACCACATTGCCTATTACTCTCGAAGAAATGCTGCACCATGCTAAAGCAGTTCGCCGAGGAGTCAAACAAGCACTAATTGTCGTTGACCTACCATTTTTGAGCTATCAGGAGAGTTGGCAACAAGCCATCCAGTCAGCAGGGCGAGTCCTCAAAGAAACAGGTGCTCAAGCCGTGAAACTAGAAGGCGGATACCCAGCGATGGCGGATACCGTCACTCATTTAGTCCAGGTTGGCATTCCAGTCATGGGGCACGTCGGTCTGACCCCACAGTCAGTCCATCAACTTGGCTACCGTCAACAAGGCAAATCCGTAGAAGCCAAAGAACGAATTTTGGCAGAAGCGATCGCCCTCGAACAAGCGGGAGCCTTCGCGATCGTCTTGGAACATATCCCTGCTGATTTAGCTCAGCAAATCACCCAGAAACTCACTATTCCTACTATCGGCATTGGCGCTGGCCCGCACTGCGACGGTCAGGTGCTCGTTACAGCAGATTTGCTAGGGCTTTCCAGTTGGCAGCCTCCTTTCGCCAAAACCTACGCCAACTTACGAGAGAGTATTACCCAAGCAGTGCAGGGCTTTGCCAGTGAGGTGCGATCGCAGGAGTTTCCGCCTAAACCATAAAAGCCTACAGTTTTTCTTCCAGCGGCTTGCAAAAATCGTCAATTCCAGCTTTAGCGGCATAGATACTCACGAGAGTTGCCAGTTCCCAAGGTAACGCTTTGGTCTCGACTAGCTGTGTGATGGTAGTTGCCAGGCGGTTGTCCACCAAATCGGCTCGTAATTCTGCCTGGCATAGCCTGGGCCGCCAGCGCTTCGCTAAACTTGTAATCCAACCCTCAGAGGTGGTAGGTTGTTGCCCAACCTGGATTGCTAGGGCGATCGCCGCATCCTCCAGATCCCCCTCACAGTCCTCAATCACATCTAAAGCGACCAAAGCTTGAGGATAATCGCTCAGTTCAGCGCGAAAATCAGAAATTTCTGTCGGCGTAAGAATTGTATCCATAATCAAACTAACTAGACGAATGAATAGAAGCTGATGGCCGCTTTACTTCAGGCTGGCTAAGGCGTAATTCTTGCACCAATCCTTCAACAGATCCCCGGAGTTGGTCCACCGTCAGCTTTAAATCTGCAAGCTCTGTATCTAAGTGATCTAAACGCCCTTCTATCGCTTTAAAGTCGAAATTTGTCTGAGAAGTCGTCAATTGCCAGAAGGAACAATTGAGGGCAGAAAGCACTTTTTGAACGGTAGAAAAATTAGGATCGTAGTCCGAATCATTCAGAATTCGATTAATTTGCTGAGTATAGCCTAAAGCACTGCCTCCATGCTCTTTAGCAATTCGCGCGGAAATTTTGCGAATGCTCATCTGCTGAGTTTTCATCAGCTCTCGAATTAATTCCACCACATTTTCTTGCATAAACCTCCTTCATCTACTAGGCTTAAATTAAGAACTTGAATCACTAAGTGACCTTCACCTCGCGGCGGGGGCCACTTTTTTATTTCTATTTATTTCTATAAGTAATTAAGTGTAGAAATACCGCTTGATTTTCAAGAAAAAAGCAGCAGGACAAGGGTCCTACTGCCACTACATTGCTCTCAAAAACAGATTTGAGAGCAGAGAAGCTGAACGGTTAAGTGACTAAAGCCCAACGAACTCGCGAGTTTCTAAGCCAGTGAGCTGCTGAGCGATCGCGAGACGAGTTTCCAGCTTGGCAACGCTAAACTCGTTCCGCAAATGCTCTAGATGAGCCAAGGCATTAGATTTCTCGGTGCTCAGGCGCAGCAGGGCATCCATCGCATGCTGATACTCAGGATTTACTTGCAGCACTTCAAAACGGCGAGCCTTACGCTGATTGTCATTCTTTAGGTTGGTTTCAAACGCCACGACCATATCAGCATTGCCTTCTAAGCGAGCAATATGCTGGCGGGCTTCCCCAATTTGGTGCTCTAGCTCATTCACTGCTTGAGCAGCTTGAGCGATCGCGGCAGGATACTGGCTGATGCTGAATTTCATAAATATCTTCCCTAAGCAAACTAAGAACTTGAATGTAAGGGTCAGGAATCAATAGGAGGCTGAGTAGAACAGCAACCCAGCCTGGAGAGCAATAGGCATCAGCCTAAATTACGCAGCTAGTTCCTCTAACTGCACTCGCTGCGATCGCACTGCCGCATCCAGATCGCTGGGAAGCAGACGCTTCGCTTGAGCATTGGGTGCGGTCTGCTCCAATACCTGAACTTCAATATTGACCGATACCAAATAAGAGCCAGCTGCTTCCCCGACTGCCTCGGCAATTAGCTCAGCCAGGTCAGGGCGATTGGCGGTGATGGGGTCGCGGAGAGTGCAACGGTCCCAGTCATATTTGGCGGTTGGGTCCACGCTGAGAATGTAGTGCTTAGTCATGGCGCAAGAACTTGAATCACTGTATTTATTGTAGTGTATTACCACCACATTTTCAAGGAAAAACAGGCCCGTTGTACACTGCTTAAGCAGCCAAAACTGGAGGTGCAACCTGTAAGGCGCGATCGTGAATATTGGCTTGGCTAGTGCTCAAATTGGGCCGTTTTACGTCCATCCGATCCCAATAGGCTAAGACCTTTGCGAGGTCAGTATGCTCCCGCAAAGCGATCTCATAGGTGTACTGAGACAGCATCTTTCCACGCCGGAGCTGATAGGTATAACCCAGACCAGATAAGTACTTAGCGAAAGCTTGAGCCTTGCTCAACTTGTCGAAACCGAAGTAGCAAGCTGCGGCAGGTCCACCCGATTTAGGCAACTTCTGAAAGGGGCTGCGTACGACCAAAACTCGGGGTGACAGGTATTGACCGACGCGACCTTGCTGTAACGAAAAAAAGCGACCGATCTGCATATTTAGAACTTGAATCTCACTAGATCTATTGTAGTTTATAAGCACTACATATAGAGCCTATGTAGACGTCTTATTTTAGGGTGATAACCACCCTGGAAGCGCTGAAAAATCGACCATTTTTGCGACCAAAACTGAGCAGCTAGCCTTCGATACCATTATAGTATTTCTGTACTAACAGCGTCTTGGTTCAATCCAATAGCCTCTAGATAGCATCCGGGGTGAGTATGTCACTATGGCAGCAAGTCACGATTGTGATTTGTTGTTCATTCTTAACAACTATGGCTATAGAAGCAGTTACAGAGGGAGTAGCCATTGAGCAAAATCTCAAGCAATTTCTCTTGGTGCTCTCTGTCTCCTTAAGCGTTGCCACTCTACCCCGGATCATTAGTTGGTTTCGCCAAATTCCCTACACGCTGCTGTTGGTGATTGTGGGGCTAGGGCTGGCGTTTATTGATATTCGCTTAGTGAATCTTTCGCCAGAGCTAATTCTGTCTATCTTTTTACCACCGCTGTTATTTGAGGCAGCTTGGAATATCAGGTGGTCTAACCTCAAGCAAGACTTGATCCCGATTAGCTTATTTGCAGTCCTAGGGGTGGTCATTTCGATCGCCGGAGTCGCTTGGGGGTTGATCTACTTAGGAGGTGTCTCCTTGACCACAGCCCTGCTAGTCGGAGCTAGCTTATCCGCCACTGATCCGGTGTCTGTAATTGCTTTATTTCGAGAGCTAGGCGCAGGTAAACGGTTGACCACCTTGATGGAAGGCGAGAGTCTATTTAACGATGGCATGGCTGTGGTTGCCTTTGGGTTTCTGGTGGGCCTGCCCCTCGGCACTAGCAACTGGGACATCTCAGCTCTGCTCGCCAGTTTAATTGGGGTGGTTGGGATTGGGATTGGCGTGGGCTGTCTGATTGGCTTTGGCATTTCCTATCTGACCCAGCGGTTTGATTTACCCTTGGTGGAGCAATCTCTGACCCTTGTTTCAGCCTACGGTACCTACTTGATCACCGAGGACTTGGGTGGTTCTGGCGTGATCGGCGTCGTCACGACTGGCATCATTTTGGGCAACATCGGCTCTCGGATTGGCATGAGTCCTCGAACTCGGCTGGTAGTGACTGAGTTTTGGGACTTCTTAACTTTTTTCGTCAACTCAATCGTGTTCTTGCTGATTGGTGATCAAATTCATTTTTCGGTGCTCGGTGCGAACCTAGGCACGATCGCCATCACGATTGGAGCCATGCTGCTCTCCCGCGCGATCGCCATCTATGCTTTAGGTGCCCTGAGTAATGGGGTAGCCAAATCTGGCATTTCCTTACCAGACCAGACGGTGTTGTGGTGGGGCGGGTTACGGGGTTCGGTTTCCATTGCACTGGCCCTGAGTGTGCCCACGATTTTGGGAGAGCGAGAAGAAATCATTGCCACTGTCTTTGGCACGGTTCTATTCACCCTCTTAGTCCAAGGACTTACGGTCAAACCGTTGCTAGAGCGTCTAGGACTCCTAAGCGATCAACCCATCCAACAAAAATATGTAGAGACGATCGCTCGTTGGGTGGCGATTAATCGAGTCAAAAAACACCTGACGCAAAGCGATCGCCCAGAAATTGACCCAGAGTTCTACCGCTATCAAACTGCATTGGTCAAAGGTCAGCTCAGCGATTTGCAAAGTGAGATTGACCAACTCCACAATGAGTATCCGGATCTGCGCGATTTTAGCCACGAGCTTTTATGGGAAGAACTAACAGCGATCGAAGCTGACACCTATGCAGAATTTGTGCGAGCAGGTCGCCTGAATAGCAAACTCGTTCCTCTGCTGGCAGAAAACTTAACTCAGGTTGAAGAGAAACCCCTGTAGTCTTTACCGCAGTCTTTGCCGCCAATCAGACCTGCTCCCAGGTGTTAGATCATCAGCAAATGCGGTTAGTCTAGTTTAAGTCAGTGAGTTCAATATTCTAAGGAAGCAATTTCATGACCGCGACTCCCATCCGGCTGAAGCACGAAGTCAAAGATTTATCACTTGCACCCCAAGGCAGACAGCGGATCGAATGGGCTGGGCGGGAAATGCCTGTTCTACGTCAGATCCGCGATCGCTTTGCTCAAGAAAAGCCATTTGAAGGGCTGCGTCTCGTTGCTTGCTGCCACGTTACCACGGAAACTGCGCACTTGGCGATCGCGCTCAAAGCGGGTGGAGCCGACGCCATCTTGATCGCCAGCAACCCCCTCTCTACTCAAGATGACGTGGCTGCTAGCTTGGTTGCCGATCACGACATCTCTGTATATGCCCAAAAAGGCGAAGACAACGACACTTACCACCGTCACGTCCAAATCGCGCTAGATCATCGTCCCAACATCATCATCGACGACGGTAGCGATGTGGTTGCAACTCTAATTCAACAGCGCCAGCACCAAATCGCTGACCTGATTGGCACCACCGAAGAAACCACCACCGGGATCGTGCGCCTGCAAGCCATGCTGAGAGATGGCGTGCTCACCTTCCCCGCCATGAACGTCAACGACGCTGACACCAAGCACTTTTTCGATAACCGCTACGGTACAGGCCAATCCACCTTAGACGGCATCATCCGCGCCACCAACATTCTGCTGGCTGGTAAAACGCTGGTGGTCGCTGGTTATGGTTGGTGTGGTAAGGGCACCGCTATGCGCGCTCGCGGCCTTGGCTCCAACGTTGTCGTGACTGAAATCGACCCCATCAAGGCGATCGAAGCAGTCATGGATGGCTTCCGCGTCATGCCCATGTCTGAAGCTGCCGCGATCGGCGATATCTTTGTTACCGTCACAGGCAACAAGCATGTCATCCGGGCTGAGCACTTTGCAGCTATGAAAGATGGTGCGATCGTTTGTAACTCTGGTCACTTCGACATCGAAATTGACCTCAAATCCTTGGGTGCTAAAGCAACCGAAGTGAAGGATGTTCGTAACTTTACCCAGGAGTATCGCTTGCAAAACGGCAAATCGGTTGTAGTTCTGGGTGAAGGCCGCTTGGTCAACCTAGCTGCGGCAGAAGGCCATCCTAGCGCCGTAATGGACATGAGCTTTGCCAACCAAGCCCTCGCTTGCGAACACTTGGTGAAGAACAAGGGTAACTTGGCTCCCGGAATTCACTCCATCCCCACTGAAGTCGATCGCGAAATTGCGCGTTTGAAATTGCAAGCAATGGGTGTGCAAATTGATACGCTCACCCCTGAGCAGATTGAGTACATTAACTCTTGGACTGCTGGAACCTAAACCAAGTTTTTAGCATTCTCTAAATTGGGGCGTTCTCAGCGCCCCATTTGTTTATGTTCTAAATCACCAGTGAGGAATTGAGCAGATGGCTGAGTGGATTACCAACACCATGAACTCCCTAGGCTACGTGGGTATTGGTCTATTGATGTTTTTGGAAAATCTCTTTCCACCCATTCCATCCGAGCTGATCATGCCGCTGGCAGGCTTCACAGTTTATCAAGGCAAAATGCAGTTTTTCTACGCTGTTTTAGCAGGGGTGCTGGGCACAGTGTTGGGAGCCTTGCCCTGGTACTATGCAGGCAAATTACTGGGCGAGGAGCGGTTAAAAGCTCTAGCCGATCGCTATGGCAAATGGTTATCTATTTCTAGCAAGGACATTGACCGAGCCGATGACTGGTTCGATCGCTACAATGCCAAGGCTGTCTTTTTCTGCCGTCTCGTCCCCGGTGTTCGGACCTTAATTTCTCTTCCTGCTGGCATTAGCGGCATGCCGATGGTACCGTTTCTGATCTACTCCACCCTAGGCACCACTTTATGGGTGAGTCTGTTGACTTATGCAGGCTACGCCCTTGGTCAAAACTATCATGTGGTGGATAAATACATTGGTCCGCTCTCTAAAGTAGTCCTCTGCATTCTGATTGCAGCCTTCATTATTTGGGTGGTCAAAAAGAACTGGAAACGCGCCTAAGTTCCCTGAAGTTAAGTTATTCAGAAACTGCCAAAAGCTGGTAGCGTCAGACAAAGGAGAGAACACTTGCTGGACGCTATCCCTTGAAGACACGATCGCACTATTGGCAGTTACTGCCTTATCTCAAACCTCATTGGCGTACAATCGCTTTAGCTTTTGCTTGCACCCTGGTATTTACTGCTTTTTGGCCCGTCTTGGCCTCGCTAGCAGGGAAGCTGCTGAGTCTCACCGCTAAAGGAGACATCAGGGAGCTGGCTCAAGTAGCCGGGGTGGTTGCTGTCGGGTTTCTGGTGCAGAAAACGGCTCAGTATGGGCAAGATTCGCTCATGGCTAAGGCTGCTTTGGCGATCGCCTATGACCTGCGGCGACGAGTCTATAGTCATCTGCAAACCCTCAACCTCAGCTATTTTGAAACCGCTCAAACCGGAGACTTAACCTACCGCCTGACCGAAGATATCGATCGCATAGGGGAAGTCGTGAATAAGATCTTTCATGACTTCATTCCTTGCGTGTTGCAACTCGTGGTCGTGTTGGGCTACATGATCTATCTTAACTGGCAACTGACCCTCGCCACTTTTCTCGTTGCTCCCCTGATGGGAGTTTTGATTAGCTGGTTTGGTCAAAAAATGCTGCTTTTCTCTCGCAGCAGTCAAAATCGAGTCTCTAACTTGTCCTCACTGCTCACCGAAGTATTTAGTGGCATTCGTTTAGTGCGAGCTTTTGCTGCCGAGGACTACGAAATCGAGCGCTTCAGCCGCGAAGCCGAGCGCAATCGTCAGGCTAAGTATTTAGCAGCTTGGTTAAGGGCGGTGCAGTTTCCGGTCGTAGGGTTTCTCTATGCACTGAGCGTGCTGTTTTTGCTGCTGCTGAGTGGTTGGCAGATCTCCCAAGGCAATCTAACTGGCACTGAATTTGGCAGTTATGCAGCGGCTGTGGGCTTTTTAATTGATCCGATCGCCCACATCCCCGATAACTACAACGAATTCAAACAAGGTGAAGCCTCGGTTGATCGGATCTATGAATTGTTTGCCATTCAACCTGTGGTCACGGAGAAATCGAATGCTCAACCCATGCCTGCGGTGACTGGCAAAGTAGAGTGCCGCGACATTGGTTTTAGCTACCAACCCGATCAGCCTGTGCTGGAAAACCTCAGCCTCCTCGCTTTGCCTGGAGAAGCGATCGCCCTAGTTGGTGCTTCTGGAGCGGGAAAAACTACCTTGGTGAATCTCCTGCCGCGTTTCTATGACCCTCAAGCAGGCCAAGTGCTGATTGATGGTGTAGATATCCGTGATGTCACCTTACGGAGCTTACGGCAGCAGATTGGCATTGTCCCCCAAGAAACGATTTTGTTTTCCGGGACGATCGCCCAAAACATTGCCTTTGGTCGCGCTAAGTTCGATCTGGATGCTGTGGAAGCCGCTGCCAAAGTTGCCAATGCCCATCAGTTTATTAATCAGCTTCCAGAAGGTTATCAAACTTGGGTGGGAGAACGTGGGGTTAATTTATCGGGAGGTCAGCGCCAACGAATTGCGATCGCCCGTGCAGTACTTCTAAACCCCCGCATTCTCATCTTGGATGAAGCCACTTCAGCTCTAGACTCCGAATCTGAAGCCTTGGTGCAAGAAGCACTAGAGCGGCTGATGCAAGGTCGTACTGTGTTCATCATTGCCCATCGTCTTGCGACTGTCCGGCGCGCCGATCGCATTTTGGTGCTAGAAAAAGGCCGTGTGGTAGAGTCCGGAACTCACGCTGAACTTTTGGAGCAGGGCGATCGCTATGCCCGCTTCTACGCCCAACAATTTCAAATTGGCTAGTTACAGCGTTTCCAGGTAGCTCAGCAAATCTGTCATTTCCTGCGGGCTAGGTTGAAATTGTGGCATTGGGGGTGTTCTGCCACTAATTACTTGATGGATCAGCTTTAACTTTGACTTTCGCCCAGAGATATTTCGCAAACTTGGACCCACGCGACCGTCTGCTTCTAGCCCATGACATCCAGCACAATTCATTTGAAAGATGGCATGCCCCAACACTGGGTCTCCTCTGAGAGACAACACACTCTTGACGTAAGGATCAGAAACCTGCCATTGGTGGACACCCAGAATCACCAACAAGATTGACAGCAAAATTGACAGCGCAATTAAGCTGACCTTCTGAATTAAAATTTCGGGCTTAATCGTCTGGTTATCCAAAAGATTTCTAACTGTAAAGGAGATATACAAAGAATTTTTCATTCAATAACATAGCTTAAAAGTTTCAAAGCGTGCAGGCAACCGGGGAGAGTTTTCTCAGATGGCTAACCAAAGTCAACAATCTCGTGACCTCACATAACCTCAACCAACAAAATCAACTTGGTGAAATACTAGTAGTATGAGAAACAGGCAAGAAACGTTAACGTACTGCAAACGGTCATAAGGAGATTTGACGTGGTAGAGCCTTTGCTTTCTGGGATTGTTCTCGGTTTGATTCCCATCACCCTAGCTGGATTGTTTGTTGCAGCGTACCTACAGTACCGTCGCGGCAACCAGCTCGGCCTGTAAAATCCATAAAATCTAGCCCTGGCCTTTTCGGAGTTTTCCTCCTAGGTCAGGGCTAATTTTTTTGACTAGGATCTGCGATCGCGCCAAGCTGCCTTTGCCCTGAGATATGGCCCAACACAAGGGTTAACCTGCCTTTGCTTACTAGATTGCCCAAATCGGTTTCTAAGGCTGCAAATCAAGTCGTAGCTTGACAGTAAAACGTTAAGGCAGTGTTGCTATAGTTTTTCTCACGGCAAACTTCCAGCGTGGGTATTTGACCGATTGTCCAACCTTGAGGGTCATGTTCCACAGCTACTTCGCCTCCTGGCGCTAGAAGTTCATAATGAGCGATCGCCTCTAAAACAGGTTGATACAAATCGCTGGCATAAGGTGGATCAAAATAAATGCAGTCAAACTTCTGGCCTGCTGCTCCTGGCAAGCGCTGCAAGATATCTCCCCGCCACACCTGAAATTGCTGCTCTGGTTTGGCTACCTGCTGCCAATTTTGCCGAATCAAGCTACAAGCTCGACTCGATTGCTCAATTCCCAGTACTGAAGCAGCTCCCCGACAGAGGGCCTCTGCTCCCATCGCGCCGCTACCCGTACACAAATCCAGCCAACGGCAGCCTTCCACCTTTCCCTGCCACATGTTAAACAAAGCCTCGCGAACCCGCGCTGAAGTCGGGCGAGTGGCCTGTCCAGGTAAAGTTTTCAGTTGGCGATTGCCATAAATCCTTAGACTCATGAATCAATACAGCGATCGCTTACCATAGTCATCTCGCAGGGAAAAATATAATTGAAATTATCGTGATTCAACTAAACTGGCAGTCCGAACCTGACTGACAAAGTTCGCTAAAATCTGTAAGCCTGCATCAGAAGACTTTTCAGGATGGAACTGTACCGCCATCAAATTGTCTCGGGCGATCGCCGCTGTCACGATTTGGGAACCATGCGTCACTGTGGCAGCCCGCACTTGAGGATCAATAGGATCAACATAGTAAGAGTGGACAAAATACACCCAAGGCTGAGCAGGCAAGCTTTGCCAGATAGGTAATTGGGGTTGCGTTAAGTTGAGCTGATTCCAACCCATGTGGGGAATTGTAATTTCAGGTTCACGACCGAAATGCCGTACCACTCCAGGTACAATCCCTAAGCCTGGTTCTTGGCCTTCCTCACTGCCGTCAAACAAAATTTGCAAGCCTAAGCAAATGCCTAGAAATGGTTGACCACTGGCGATCGCCTGTTTGATGGGTGCTTCTAAATGGCGCGATCGCAGATGTTGCATTGCTGGGTCAAAGGCTCCCACGCCAGGGAGGACAACTGCATCCGCTTGGGCGATCTCATCAGGGCGATCGGTAATTTGAGGTGTGGCTCCTGCTCGCTCCAAGCCTTTGCAAACCGAGTGCAAGTTGCCCATGTCATAATCGACCACTGCAATGACTGCCATTAACCCACTTCCCTGCGCTGATTCAAAGTACTTTCATTGTAGTTGGTTGTAGATTACCTCTCATGCCACAAACCATCCTCCTCACTTCTTTTGCCACCTGGCAACCCCACCAACAATCGAACTCTTCTGATGATTTACTGGAAATAGTCTCCTACCAAAATCCTTACCCCCAACAACTGCATTTCCTCCGCCAAATTCCAGTCGATTTTCATATCGCCCCAGCTCAGCTTCTAGCCAAAGTAGATGAATTACAACCCAGCATCATCCTTTCTTGTGGTATGGCAGAAAGCCGCTGTCTGCTCACAGTGGAGTCCAATGGCAAGCATGGCGATGAGGTTATCACCACACCTCTAGACTTAGAATCTTTAATTGCAGCCCTACGCATAACAGCCATCAGTCACGATGCCGGGCAATTTGTTTGTAATTGGCTTTATTACTCTCTCTTGAAATACCACAGAGAGCAACAACTCCAGAATCATTGCCTCTTTGTTCACGTACCAGTTTTGACTCCACAAAACCTAGAACTCGTCGTGCCCGATTTCTTAACAATTATGCAGCGCTTGCTGAGCCTGTAACCGATCGGATTCACTCCAGACAAATCAATTTTCTCGAAGGCAAATATAAAAACTTACTGCACCCCGTAGACTTCTTATTATTGATACGTTTCGAGCAAACTGCCACATGTTCTCGTTGTTGCCCCTCTTCACTCTGGCTCAAGCCACTCCTACGCCTTCCCCACCGCCTTCGGAAGAATTTGTGCGTCCGCAAGAAGTCAGGGCGTTACCTGGTCAGTTAGATGATGTTCTAGTCTTCAATAGCAATAGCCCGGAAGTAGTGCAGAAAGAAGGGATTCTACTTTCGACCTTTCCTTCTGCAAATAAACGCTTTCCTGCGGCTCATCTTAATGTCCCCCTTCAGGGCCGCTTCGACCTCTTCGCACATCACATCGCTAAAGCGACTACCCCTGAAGATCTGAAGACACTCTATTTGGGTGCAATTCTCCACAACTCCAGCAGCCAAGCAGTCACCGTTGATATTCTGCAAGCCGCAAGTTACCTTAGCCAACCAGATGCCCCCTTTATTGAGCTACCTCCCTACATTGAAAACCCAACTGGGAGCGTCTACGCAGGCCCAGGCGATCGCGCCATGAATGATATCTTGCGAGGCAGAAGGCAAGCTGACTTTCCAGCACAACTGGTAATCCCACCAGGAGAGAGCCGCATGCTCCTCAATCTCCCAATTCCAGTTAAAACTCTCGATCCGCCTATCAATGGTCGCTCTACATTAATGCGCTTAAGGAGCAACGGACCAGTCTATCTGGCTACTTTAGGGATGTTTGCGCGGACCAATGCGGATGGTAATGAACGGCCTCCCACACTAGAGGAATGGGAAAACCTCTTAAACAATGGTGAGTTATCAGGACCACGCGATCGAACTCCTACACCTCCAGATATCAAAACAGGCCAAGTAATTTACAGTCGAGTCGCTGGAGTCGCTCAAGGATCTACCTGGCAGTCTCAACTTGTCGATAGCCCCACTAACCAATTCCTAACCATTCCAACGGCAAGACAAGCATTCTCCTATGGCCTCAGCACATTACTAGCTGGCACTTTAGGGACGAATCAAATCCAGAGCGCTCCGATACAAGCTCGTTATTCGGATACAGCATACCAAGCCCACGGCAACTACGCAGTTCAGTACAACTTGACTCTGCTGCTCCACAATCCCACTAGCCAATCACAGAGAGTTACCGTTTCACTAGAGACACCCCTCAAAGAAGATACGCTCAGCAAGCAGGGCCTACGCTTCCTAGAACCACCCGCTCGTCAAGTCTTCTTTCGGGGTAGCGTTCGGGTCCGTTATAACGATGAGGGCGATCGACCGCTCACTCAATATATCCATTTAGTACAACGACGGGGCCAAGAAGGTGAACCACTCGTCACCTTAAACATTCCTAGCAACCAGCGTCGCCTCGTTCAGGTTGATTTTCTTTATCCTCCTGACTCTACTCCACCCCAAGTTCTAACAGTCAAAACCCTAGACACCACCAATTGAGCCTAAAAACCAAAACAAAAAGGCCCCTTTGTACTTAATCAAAGGAGCCTTTTTATAAATATTACCCTGGCATCGAGCTATTGTCCCGTGGGGCTGCCCCCAAAGTATCGTCGCCGCTACAGCGTTTCACCTCTGAGTTCGGGATGGGTCAGTGTGGTTCCACCGCGCCATGAACAC